>JALOBE010000035.1 GCA_023228425.1 Syntrophales bacterium | reverse complement strand
TATTTGTGCTTGAGCGAGGTGATGATCAGACCGCCCATCACCAGGCAACCCAGCTGGAAGTAGGGAAAGGTCCCGCCCGCAGCCGCCGTCGCCACATACTCCGCGTAGGCGAAAGATGTCGTAACCAAAACTACAAAAGCCGTCATAATTATTGTCTGTGCCATGCGTTTCATTGTCCCGTCCTCCTTGTGTCCGGTTGTCTGTGTATCCTTTCACCTTACTCTAATGAAAAAACCGTGCCAAAAGAACCAGAAAACAAGAAAAAGCTCGCTAAATGATGAATATAACTGATCTATAAGAAAATGACCGGAACGGACAAAGGGGCACAACAGGACAAAAAAAGACGGCCGCTTTTAACAAAGCGTTACGAGCGTTGAACGGAATATGCAATTGTCAGGACATCGCGGGGGTTTTACTGACCGCCCGTACCGACGACGAATCCGGCCGGGGGTAAACCCGTATCCGAAGATGTACCCGCCTTGGTGGCGAGAAAGGCCGGACCAAGTTTCCTGATGTGATCGTTAATGTTATCGAAATAGTTGAAATGACGCTGTTCCTCGTCGATGATGACTTCAAAGATGTTCATGCTTGTGCTGTCACCATTGTCTTTGCAGACGGCGAGAAAGGCATTGTACTTCTCGATGGTGTCATCCTCGAGATTCGCGTCGAAGGGGTACACCGCCTCCACTTTTTGGGCCTTCTTGACGCCTCCGGCGGGTTCCGTCGTCGGTTCTCCTCCCAACTCCTTGATTCTCTCGGCGAAGATCTCGGCGTGCCTCATCTCGTCAATGGCAATAAGCTTCATCTTCGCGGCAAGTTCACCGTAATCCATGTCATCCAGGTTATAGTGCTGGTTCATGTATTGGTAAATCGCCTGCAGCTCCATGGCCCGTGCCGTGTTCAGAACATCCACAACCCGCGCCTTCCTTTCTTCCCTCGAGTTCTTTTTTTTCATAGTCATAGCTCCTCTCCCCCTCGGCTGGTGTGTCCGACTCCCATGGAAATCCGGTGCATACAGGTGGAACGAAACCGTGACGGTTCCGCTGTTTCGCGTTTCGCTTCACGAAACACGATGCTTCAGTGTAGTCCTCCCGGCGGCATGTTTCAAGCCGAAACTTCCCCCCGGTCCTGTTATGTCACGGACAATCAAATCCGTGAAAAACCAGACGTTCGCAAGCCGGCCATGGTGGCGCCTCTTGACCGCGGGCTTCCTCTGTTCTATCATTCCCGCACATTCACCGTTTCCAAGGGAGGTATTCTTCGTGGAGTGTAAAAAAGAAAAAAATCTCGAACTCTGCATCTGCACGTACGACCCCTGCTCCAGAAAGGGTATGTGCTGTGACTGCGTCATGTATCATCTGAAGAAGCGGGAGATTCCGGGATGTTTCTTTCCGAAAGACGCCGAAAGAACCTATGATCGGTCCTTTGAGCATTTCGCTCGCCTGGTGGCGGAAAAGCGGGTCTGACCGTCAGTTTTGACGCAATTGCCTTTCAATACAGGACCTGACAGCACGTTTCGATGTAAAGATGCCGAAATGACCCTCACAGAGGATATCGGCCTCCATATCCAGGAGCCTGTTCATGGATTCTTTCCATGCCTCGATAGCGGAGCGGAAGGCCGACCGGCCGGCCCCCGCGTCGATCATGACCAGTTGTGTTTCACAGTCCAGGAGAAACGCCGTGGCCTCTTCCGGATGCGAAACAGAGGGGCCTCCCACCAGGTAGACACCCGCCGCTATTTCTTCGATGGTTGCCATCACAGATATTCCTCACAGACGCAGTGAGCCCACGATGTCGTTTACATCGCCGAAGCCGCCGGCGATGAGATACTCCCTGATTCCGTCGATGATCTCGATTGTTACCGCCGGATTAATAAAGTTTGCCGTTCCCACCTGCACGGCCCGGGCTCCGGCAATGAGAAATTCCAGTGCATCCCTGCTGTTCATGATCCCCCCCATACCGATGAGAGGGACGGAAACCGCCCGGGCGGTTTCCCAGACCATGCGCAGGGCAACAGGCTTGATGGCCGGACCCGAAAGGCCTCCTGTAACGTTTCCGAGACGGGGCCTGCGGGTATCTACATCGATGGCCATGCCCTTTATCGTATTGATGAGGGAAATTGCATCGGCCCCGGCCTTCTCGACCGATCGGGCGATGATGCGGATATCGGTCACGTTGGGAGTCAGCTTTACGATGAGCGGCAGGCGGGTGGCGTTTCGTACGGCGCTGACGACCTCGCCGGCAAGGTCAGGGTCGGACCCGAAATCGACACCGCCCTTCTTCACGTTGGGACAGGAAATATTGACCTCGAGCCCGGCAATGCCGTCACACCCGTCGAGCCCTTCTGCAACCCTCACGTAGTCCTCGATGGTTTCACCAAATATATTAACTATTACAGCTGTATTCAGGCTTCTCAGATACGCCGCTTTCTCCGCCAGAAAAACCTCGAGGCCGACGTTTTCCAGACCGATGGCATTGAGCATGCCCGACGAGGTCTCCATGATCCTGGGGGGCCTGTTGCCCGTCCGGGGCTGGGGCGATATACCCTTTACCACGATACCGCCGAGGCGGTTCAGGTCCAGATAGGATTCATACTCCTGCCCGTACCCGAAAGTTCCCGAAGCGGTCATGACGGGGTTTTTCATTTCTATGCCGCCCAGGGAAACGGCCATGTT
>JALOBE010000034.1 GCA_023228425.1 Syntrophales bacterium | reverse complement strand
ACAGAGGCGCGCATTCCTTATCATTGTCAAGATCGACCAAAACCAGCCAGGGCCACGTTTTAGCCGCATTGTTGAATCCCTGGATCTTTTGGTAAAGGAAGGCCTTGCCGGTTTTCCCATAAATCGTTCCCGGAGAACCGCCGGCCCCGACGATCAGTTTTTGCGCCACGGCCTCATCAATAATTCCCTCCACCGCCGCGTCGATGATCAAGGCTCCGTCCATGTCAGTTATTTCCGAACAGCGCCAATTGTTGTGATTTCTCCGGCCGTGTCTTGGGAATTACGACATCGGCAAGGGAGAGCCCACCTTGGAGGAGCGATGGGATGTCCTGATGCGCCGCAGCCGTGGATACAACAGTACCTTCCTTTTCCGGGATGAAAAGCAGCACCTCATCTAAACCGATTCCATCATCCCGGAGCAGATCGGGTGAATGGGTGCTGATGAGGATTTGTCTGGCTGTGCGCCGCTGAATGCGGGCGAATATTTGTGGCAACAACCGTATGATTTCGGGATGAAGGGAAAGTTCGGGTTCTTCGAGAAGCAGCGGACCGCTTCCCTCCATTACCGCCCATAAAAGACCCATAAGACGCAAGGTGCCGTCCGAGAGTTGTTCCTCGGTCTGCCACGCGCCTCGTGGTCGCCAGTGCTGAAATTTTCCCCGCAAGTGGGGCGTCCCACGGTTATCGCGTTCGAGTTCGATTTCCTGAAGCTGAGGGACGGCAACGTGAAGAGCGTTTTTTATTCGGCGCATTCGCGCATTGCGGGTCTTTTCAGGTGTCTTTGCAATCTGCTCTAGGAAATCTCCTCCAAACGGATCATCAGAACGGCCGACGGAGCGATCGGGCTCTCTCACAAGCTGAGGGACGATATGGAGGTAACGGATGGATGAAAAAAATGTTGTCAGATCGCGGAAGGGTCGATTCACGTTTACCTGCTCAAGGTAGGTCTGTGATAATCTGGCTTCGTCGTAACGGTCTTCATCATTGGGGCGGTCCAGAAGAACCTCTCCGTTGAAGGCCACTCGTTCTTTTCGAAGGATCGGACGTCGCTGTTTAGTTTGGTTGAATGTGATCTCGTATTCCCATTTTGAAGTATTACTTGGGTCTTTGAGTTCAACAGACAACCCGACATATGAGTCGCGCCGGGCAGCCAGGCAACGAAGAGCCGTGACGCCCCCGCGGCGTTCGATGGATTCTTGAAATCCTCCGCCGGGTGAAGCGAGATCTCTTAGAAACCGGAACGCGTCCAAAAAATTCGATTTCCCGGAAGCATTCGGTCCCACCAAAAAAGTGCGATCCTGGACAGCCACCTCCGCATTGGCGAAATTTTTCCAGTTCTTGAGACCTACGCGACAAAATATCAGGTTCTTGCTCATGGCTTTCCTTTCATATACATTTCATAAATGCCCAACATTACCCTCTTTATTACCCCTTTTAAAGGGTATTACCTCTTTTCCCTTTTACGCCATAGAGCACCGGGGCCTCGCCCGATACATTCGACGTCACCCTTGGCCTGGAGATTCCGAAGGACTCTGCGGATCATATCCCGGCTTACACCCGGACAGGCTCTCTCCAAATCATTAACCGAAAACTCCGCAGAAAAATCCCTCACTGCCTTTTCGATCAATTCCGTTTTAGCGCCTCGTGGAGATTTGGTCCGGCCCAAACGATCCTCAAATTCCCTGTAGGCCGTTTTCAAAATCGACAAGAGATAATTGATATATGGCCACGGGTTGTGCTTGCCCTCATGCCAGCCCTGGGAGCTTTGCTGAAGGGTTTCGTAGTATCGTTCCTTGTGCTGTTCAATAAGGCGCTCCAGGCTGATATATCGCCCGACCTCGATCCCGAGATGGTAACATTGCAGGAGCATAAGGAGCCGGGACACCCGGCCGTTGCCGTCACGAAACGGGTGGATGCACAGGAAATCCAGGTTAAAGACGGCTAAAAGGACAAGAGGCGGGATTTTGTGATCCTTAACAGCATCGTCGTACAACTCGACAAGATCCCGCATGCAGGTCGGCGCGCTTTTAGCCGGAACCGTCTTGAAGCGGACCATAGACCTGCCATCCGGAAACTTTTCTATGATGTCGCCGTCTTTTTCTTTGTATTTTCCGGCATCCCAGATTTCCCCGCGTGTCATACGGTGGAGTTGTAAAATGGTTTCTTCCGATATCGCAATTTTCTCGCCCTGCTCATGAATCCATGTCAGGGCCTGCCGGTAGCCCCGCACTTCCTCCTCGTCACGGTCCCGCAGCAGAGGCCGGCCGAAAACGATGGTGGCGATTCTGGATTGATCGACTTCCACGCCCTCGATCCGGTTTGACGAAACAGCGCTTTCAATGAGCGCGTGCTCCCGGAGAACCTTGAGACGTTGCGGCGATTGGCGGGTGAACAATTCCTGTTTTCCACGCGCCTCGCCGAGATCAGCAAGGTACCAGGAAGTGGCGGCTGGAACGGATTCGAACTCGTGGGAAAAAAGCCGAAGGGTTATCATGGCGTTTTCCTTCCATATGGCGCACTATCCTCCCTGAGCGTCATTGGTTTCGTCATGGTATTCACTTCGAGCCAGTAGTGAGCGACCCTGGTCACTTCCCGCCAGGAGAATCTGGCCGGGTCCTTGATCGGCTCCTGCATGATCGGATGGGTGGCGCCTGTCTGCGGATCAGGCAGGCAGTTAGTGACAACGTAAAGCCAATAGCAGTCTCGGCGGTCCTCGGCCACGCGCCTTTCGTTTGGTGTGAGCAGGATTGTGCCTGTGGGCGCGGCCAGACCCTTGATTTCAATCAGGCGCAGCTCCCCGGAATTCAAATCCAGACTGGTAATGTCGTAACCCAGGTTCTTTTCATGAACATCGTAAACCTGGCGGCCCTGGGCTTGCTCATGTTC
>JALOBE010000033.1 GCA_023228425.1 Syntrophales bacterium | reverse complement strand
GAAGAGCACCCATACTCCGTCGTTTCAAGGAACACACATACTCCGCCATTGCGAGGAACACCCATACCCCGTCACTTCGAGGAGCACCCACACTCTGTCATTTCGAGGAGCGAAGCGACGAGAAATCCTGCTTCTCCGCCATCACCATGAAAGATTTCTCCCTACGGTCGAAATGACGGAAGGGGACGGACGGACGCTTACGTCGAAAGGACAGTGGAAAGAAACAAGGTAATGGAGAAAAGCAATCAGAATAACGGAGGAGCGGCCATACCTCGTCGTTTCGAAGAGCACCCATACTCCGTCGTTTCAAGGAACACACATACTCCGCCATTGCGAGGAACACCCATACCCCGTCACTTCGAGGAGCACCCACACTCTGTCATTTCGAGGAGCGAAGCGACGAGAAATCTTGCTTCTCCACCATCACCATGAAAGATTTCTCCCTCCGGTCGAAATGACGGTAGGGGGACGGTCGGAATGACGAGGACAGAGAGGGACAAAATGACGGGGGGATGGCCTCAAGGACGGAGGAGGTCGGAATGACAGGGGGATGACCTCACCTCCGGTACCCTTGTACGAAGCCGTCAGCGTTTCATTCACTCTATATAACGCCCCGGGCGGCAAGATCGTCCATGGCGCCGTCGTCATACCCCATGTCGCGCAGGATCTCTCTCGTGTGCTCTCCGAGAGAGGGCGGATGGCTTCTCCAGCGCCGGGGAGGATCGTCGGAAAACTTCACGGGGAAGCGCTGCTGGGGAACGTCACCGTCCAGGGGATGACGCTCCCTGAACCACGTACCCCGGTACTGGATCTGGGGGTCCTGCAGGGCCTCTTCAAGGGTGTTCACCGGTGAAACGCAGAGATCGAACCCGGAGAACAGTTCCATCCACTCCCGTCGCGACCGCTGTTTCAGAATCGTCGACACCTCGGCGATGACTTCATCCCGACGGGCCTCGTCAAACTGAAGATCGATCAAATCCTCCCGACCGAGAGCCATACAGAAATTCCTCCAGAATTTTTCTTTCAGGCACCCCACGGCCAGGTAGCCGCCGTCGGCCGTCTCGTAGGCGCGATAGAAGGCAAAACCTCCGCCCACGAGTGTTTTCCCCCGTTCCGGCAGGATGCCCGTGGTCATGT
This sequence comes from Syntrophales bacterium, assembly GCA_023228425.1. Classification (NCBI taxonomy): domain Bacteria; kingdom Pseudomonadati; phylum Thermodesulfobacteriota; class Syntrophia; order Syntrophales; species Syntrophales bacterium. The sequence goes on along the minus strand of JALOBE010000033.1, from coordinate 5,246 downwards.
AAGTTGACATGACCAGGCCGAGAAAGGGGGCCAGGCCATCGAGCAGTGCCGCGTCGACATACTCCCCCCGGCCCGTGCGCTCCCGCTTCAGCAGGGCCGCGAGAATTCCGATCAGTGCCGTGAGTCCCCCGGCGGGACCGCCTATCTGCACGCCCGGCGTAACGGGAGGACCACCCTTTTCACCCAGCAGATCCAGGACTCCCGAGAGGGCGAGCAGGTTGATATCATGGGCCGGATAATCCCGGTAGGGACCGTCCTGGCCGTAGCTGGTAATTGAGCACTGCACAAGCCGCGGGTTGATTTCCCGCAGGGTCTCATAGCCGATTCCGTCGCGGTCCATGCCCGTGCGGAAGGAGTCAATGAGTACGTCGGCTTTCGGTATCATGCGCAACAGAATGTCCCGACCCTCGGGATGCCTGATATCCAGCGTCATGGAACGCTTGTTGCGGCCCACGATATGGTAGAAACTGCCCATGGTTTTCACCAGAGGCGGCATGGAGCGGAACCCGTCCGGATTCCGGGGATTTTCTATCTTCAGGACATCGGCGCCGAGATCGCCGAGCATCCGGCCGCAGAGCCCCCCGGGCAGAAGCGATGAAAGATCGATAACCCTGAGTCCCTCCAGGGGCAGTGTCATGGCCGGTTCTCCTCAAAAAAACCCGGAACAGGTCCGGGCCGTTTCATTACATACGGCGGCAGGCTACTTTCCGCTCTGAAATCCATCGTCCCAGTCATAGCCCCAGACGGCGCTTCCCAGGGGAATCTTGTACCGCCTGCGCTCGTCGCGGGACGGGTACCGCCGTCCCGCCCCTTCGGACGGAAGCATCGAAACGGGGAACGCCGGCGGCAGAAGGCCGTACTCGAGGGCTTCTCTCTCCAGCCACTCCCTGTCGTCAGGGTGGGCGATGGAGATGAGCGCCGCCGCCCGTTCATAGCCCGAAAGACCTCGCAGGTTGACCATTCCGTACTCCGTGCAGACATAATTGGTAAACTGGGCCGGAACGTCAACCGACGACCCTTCCGGCAGAAAGGGAACGATGCGGGCGGTTCCGTGCCTGCTGCGGGAGGTCATGGCCGCCACACCGCGGCCTCCCCGGGACTGGGCACAAAAGACGTGGAACTGGAAAAAGCCCCCCGTCGATGAAATGGGACGTTTCTCGTAGAAGCCCGTGGAAATCTGGCCCAGGAGGTCCACGGCAAGGCAGGTATCGATGGAAATCATGTTGTCTATCCGGGTCAGAACGTTGAGGTTGTTCGTGTAGTCAATATCATACACCGCCATCTCCTGGTTTCGGTGGATCATCCTGTAGTACCGGTCGGCGTCCACGGGAAAGGCGAAAGTGTACACACTTCTGCCGCGATCCAGGCTCTTGTAAGCGTTGGTGACCTGGCCCGATTCGATCAGCCTGAAAAGCCCCATGTTCATCATTTCCGTGTGGATGCCCAGATCCTTGAACCCGGCCTCGGCCATGGCGGCAACGCAGGCCGACGGCAGGGCGCCGATGCCCAGTTGAACGACATCACGGTCGTGCATTATGGTCATGATGTGCCCGGCTATGTCCTGCTCCACCCGTCGGGGCTGGATGGCCTGTTCATTCACCTGGGGCCACTTATATCGTTCACAGTCCACGTCAACCCAGTAATCGATTTCATCGATATTGATCGTGTTGAAGCGGCCCCCTTCAGCCCAGGGATAGTCTGAGCGAACCTCAAAGACAATTTTCTTTGCGGTTTGTCTGAAAACGTTGGCGTTATTCGTGCCGTAGGACATATTGAAACAGCCCTGCTCGTCGGGCGGCGACGCGGCGTTGAACCACCAGTCCATACCACGGTTTTCCCTCACCGCGTGGGCGAAACGGTAATGATGGGCCCATGTACCGTAGGCCCAGCCCCACTGGGCCCAGTCGGAGACATTGTTCACGTCCCGGGCCTTGCGGTTCCAGGGGAAAAAGAAGAACTCGTGGACGGTATGATAGCGCTGCATGGGGTCTATGTCCTGGAGTTCCGGGTGGGGATAAAACATGGCGTACATCCAGAATTCAATATCCTGCAACTGCCCCGGACCAGGCCCCAGCCTCTTCGCCACAGCCTCGGTGCAGACCGTTGAATCGCCGCCGGCGGTGCCGTGATTGATCCAGTCACCGGACTTGACCATGTCAGCGATCTGTTCAGGCGTTCGTTTCTTGTCCCGAAGTTTTTGCTGAACAGGTGTTGTCATGCTGATTCCTCCCCGTGGGTTGTGTGTTGAGTAATGCGTCCTGCTCTGGTTGGAAACCGGCACCGGCCCGGAAGTGTCGAAGTGTCAATGTCTGTTTCGTTAATATTTCCAGAAGCCACTGTCAAGCACAATAGTCCGGCGGACCGGACCAAAAGGCCGCGCGCACCAGTGACCGGCCGCTGATTCAGGTCGTGACGAACTCGTACAAAGTCGAAAACCGTCCGATAGAGGACGGCTCTATATTCCGTCGTTTCGAGGATCTCCCATACCCCGCCATTATGAAGAATACCCATACCCCGTCACTTCGAGGAGCACTCATACCACGCCATTCCGGGGAGCACTCATACTCCGTCATTGCGAGAAGTACCCATATTTCGTCATTTCGAGGAGCGCTCGTATTCCGTCGTTTCGAAAAGTATCCATACCCCATCACTTCGAGGAACACCCATACCTCGTCATTTCGAGGAGTACCCATATTTTGTCATTTCGAGGAGCGAAGCGACGAGAAATCTTGCTTTTCCACCATCACAGCGAAAGATTTCTCCCTACGGTCGAAATGACGGAAGGGGACGGACGAAGTGACAGAGAGGGACGGAAGGACGAGGGGATGCCTCAAGGACGGAGGGGGACGGAAGGACGGGGGGATGCCTCAAGGACGGAGGGGGAGGCGAAAGGACTGGGGGATGCCTCAAGGACGGTGGGAGACGGAAAGACGGGGGGATGCCTCAAGGACGGTGGAGCGGGCAAAACAACGGAGAAGACTCATCGAAATGAAGCGATCGATCATGGCTTCGTAAAGATCCGCGGCACGGCGCGCACATTCTTCAGGATGGGCGAACACGGCGTAGAGGATTCGTTCCATGCTGGTTGTATCGTCAGGTCTTGCCCGGCATCGTTTCCTGTGATACAAAATATCATCGGCCCCGAAACCCGGCGGATTCACCTCACCCTGCTCTTACTTCCACTCCCATTACGGCTCGTCCCAGGCGCGAACCATTCCCGGCTGATGGTTGTCTGTACTCTTCTTTGATTGAAACGGTCCCGGCATTCCGGGATTCATCGCTACATCCGTCACATCAATCACAAAGGAGGGCATGTCCGTATGAAATTTCAGCACGACAACCGCATTCTCAAGAACGAAGAACAGATCGAAAAACTGAAGGCGACCATACCCGACTGGGTCCTGAAGCTCGAGCGACCGGAAACACCCCTGCTCATTCCCCGGTTCGGCCCCCTCCAGGGCATCCGGCTCGTCAGTTCGGGTATCGTGATCGCCCAACCCTTTGCGGCCACAAAAATGGCCATGTTCGGCGCCGAGGTCATCCACCTGGAACGCCCGGGAGGAGACATACACCGCCGCACCGGTCCTCACCTTATGCGGGGCGTGAGACCTCACGGCTGCGACTGGGCCAACGAAGCCGTGAACCGTCTCTCCTTCGGCCTGAATCTGAAAAATCCGCGGGGGATAGAACTCGGCATGGCCCTCTGGAAAATATCCGATGTCTGGATGGAATCGTCAGCCCCGGGAACGATCGAACGGGCGGGCGTAACACCAGAGCTTGCCCTGGCAGTGAATCCCAAACTGGTCATACTCCGCGTGAGCACCTACGGACAGTACGGGTCAAAAGAAATGCTCGGCAGGCCGGGATATGACGCCCTTGGACAGGCTTACGGCGGCATGGTTTCCGTCACGGGCGACCCGTCGGGACCTCCCCAGCGTGCCAAGGTCTACACGGCTGACTACCTGACGGCGCTGCACGGCTGGGCGGCGGTTCTGATGGCCCTCATGGAAGTTCGGCGTACCGGGCGGGGACAGGTCATCGACCTCTCGCAATTCGAAGCCGTTCATGCCAGCATGGGCTTCCAGATGCCCTGGGTCAGCGGCGAGGGAAAGGTCTCACCCCACACGGGCAACAAGGCGCCCACCTTTCAGCCCTATGACACCTTCATGTGCAAAGACGGCTACGTGTTCATCGGCGCTCTGGGACCCGTCATTTACGCCAGGGTACCTCAATTTCTCGGGCTTGATCCGGAAGAATACAGCTACGAGGCATGTTCACAGGATGCGGAAGCGGTTAACTCGGAAAAAGGGCTGGACCTTGACAGAAGACTGCGGGAATACTGCGCCGCTCGAACCCGCATGGAGGTTGAAAAGGAACTCAACGCCGCGCAGATAGGATGTTGCCGCGTGATGAACGCCCTGGACATGCTCAAGGAAGAACATTACAACTTGAGAGAGTCCCATGTTCCTGTTCTTGATCGGCAGTCCGGTGTCCCCATCCGGGTGGGAGGCGTCATCCCGAAAATGTCGCTGACACCGGGGTCGGTCTGGAGAGGTGCCCCGGCCATCGGCGAAGACACCACCGATATCATGAGCAAGCTGCTTGGTTTTTCAAACCACGAAATCCAGGAATATTACGCCGGCGGCATAATCCACAGGACTGAACCCTGCGAACAGCCGGCCTGCGACCCTCTCTACTGACACCGGCTCCATCAGTGTTTCCGGGCCGGGAGGAATCAGCTTCCGGCCTTTTTCTTTCCCCCTTCGTAAAGGGGCTTGAAAGGTTGGCAGGGATGAACCGTTAGCAGGTAAAATCCCCCCTGGCCCCCCTTTCGTAAAGGGGGGAACCGGGAAGGGCATAGCGCCTCCCGTAAGGAAGGCAGGATATAGGAAGATCGGACAAAGCCCGTTGGAAGTCCCCCTTTTGTAAGGGGACTTGAAAGGTTGGCAGGGATGGACCGTTAGCAGGTAAAATCCCCCCTGGCCCCCCTTTCGTAAAGGGGGGAACCGGGAAGGGCATAGCGCCTCCCCGCAGGGAAGGCAGGATATAAGGGGATCGGGTGAAACCCGTTGGAAGTCCCCTTTCGTAAAGGGGGATCGGGCGAAGCCCGTTAGAAGTCCCCCTTTTGCAAAGGGGGATTTAGGGGGATTTAAGGAGCTCCGCATGCAATACTACAACCCCAGGCTGAAGTTGCGGTCCAGGGAACTGCGAAATAATATGACCGATGCGGAACTGCTGTTATGGTC
>JALOBE010000032.1 GCA_023228425.1 Syntrophales bacterium | reverse complement strand
TATTTGTGCTTGAGCGAGGTGATGATCAGACCGCCCATCACCAGGCAACCCAGCTGGAAGTAGGGAAAGGTCCCGCCCGCAGCCGCCGTCGCCACATACTCCGCGTAGGCGAAAGATGTCGTAACCAGAACTACAAAAGCCGTCATAATTATTGTCTGTGCCATGCGTTTCATTGTCCCGTCCTCCTTGTGTCCGGTTGTCTGTGTATCCTTTCACCTTACTCTAATGAAAAAACCGTGCCAAAAGGACCAGAAAACAAGAAAAAGCTCGCTAAATAACGGATATAACTGACCTATAAGAAAGTGACCGGAACGGACAAAGGGGCACAACAGGACAAAAAAAGACGGCCGCTTTTAACAAAGCGTTACGAGCGTTGAACGGAATATGCAATTGTCAGGGCGGGTGCAATGTTTCGGCAGAACCGGGATAAGGCGGACTGTTTCAGAACAGCGCCGCTATGTAGAAAAACAGTACGGCCAGCGTAAAGGCTACCCGTATGACCGTCCCCACCATGAAACCTATAAACACCCCCAGGCCGGCGCGAAGAGCTTCGTGGCCGCTCTTTTTCGTCACCAGCTCTCCCGTCACGGCTCCCAGCAGGGCACCGATGAATATACCCACCGGAGGCATGATCAGGAATCCCGCCACGATCCCAACAAGTGCTCCGGCCACACCGAATTTTGACGCCCCATAGCGTCGAGCCCCCTCAATGGGAAGAATGTAATCCATGACAATGATAAGAAGGGCCAGGACGCCTGCAGCAATCAGAAATTCCGTGCTGAAGGGTTCCCAGTTCCTCGCGAAGGACAGCAGGAGCAGTGCGGCGAAACTCAGCGACGGACCCGGAATAACGGGGATAACGCTTCCCGCAACGGCCAGAACGGCCGCGATCAATCCGGCCACGATAAGGACTGCTGTCATGGGCCACCGGCTCCCTGGATCATCAACGCCTCAGCGGAAAGACCCGGCAAAGGGATCCGCTGGATGATCACAATAGTAACACAGAAACCACGGGCCCGCCACAGCCGGGCGGCGGCGCACGTTGACATCGCGATGCCACTACCCTATACTTCAATCTCCTTTTACATCACCCGTTAGGTAAACAGAAGGAGGGGGAATGCGACACGAAAGCACTCTGCGCCCACTGTTCAAGCCACGGAGCATAGCCATGATAGGGGCGTCGGCAAGCCCCGGCAAACTCGGTCATGACATTCTTTTCAATCTGATCAATGCCGGATTTCAAGGACCTATTTACCCCGTCAACCCCAAGGCCGACACTATCCTCGGATTACAGGTGTACAAGGATATCGCCTCGCTTCCGGAACCGGCGGACCTGGCGGTTATCGTCATTCCCTCGGCCATGGTCGCCGGGGCACTTGACGCCTGCGGTACGAGGGGCGTCAAGGCGACGGTCGTCGTGACGGGCGGTTTTGCCGAAGCGGGACCGGAAGGCGAAAGGCTCCAGGAAGAACTGATCCGGGTGGCCGGTCTTCATAATCTCCGTGTCGTTGGACCCAACTGTCAGGGGATCAACAATCCCCACCACGGCCTGTGCGCTTCCTGGCCCCTGATCGCCACTCGGGGAAGGATCGCCTTTGTATCCCAGAGCGGCACCGTCGGAGCGGCCCTTATCGACTGGGCAAGCCAGGACCACCTCGGCTTCAGTGTTTTTGTCAGCCTGGGAAACCGTGCCGATGTGGACGAATCAGACTGCATCAGCTACCTGAACAACGATCCGGACACAAAGGTGATCGCCCTGTATCTCGAAGGCGTCAAACGGCCGGCTCATTTCATCAAAGCTCTGGACGATGCCGCCAAACCGGTGGTGATCCTGAAGGCGGGACGAACGGATCGGGGACGTATCGCGGCGGAAAGCCACACAAAGTCCCTTGCGGGCGATGACGCCATATATGATGCAATCTTCGAACGGTTCAATGTTCACCGGGCCGACACGCTCGAGGAACTCTATGATTTTTCAAAGGCCCTTGCCTACATGGATAAACCTCCGGGACGGCGGCTTCTCCATATTTCAAGCTCCGGCGGGGCTGCCATTCTGGCAATCGACGAGGCTGAAAAACTTGGTTTTGAAAATCCCGAACCTTCACAATCTCTTCAAAAGCGGCTCCGAAGCTTTCTTCCCGCTCACTGCGGTGTCAACAACCCCATCGACCTCACGGGCGACGCCATTGCCGACCCGAGCCTCTATTCGAAGGTCATCGAAGCCGCAAGGGGAGAGTATGACACGAGTGTCGTCATCTTCGGCGACCCTGTCAGGGGCGCTTCAGACATCGTCACCGGCATCGACCAGGTGATCGTCTACTGCGGGGGTGCCGACGTGGAGCGTGAAGAAACCAGGCTCCTTCACCAGAAGGGTATCCCCGTCTATCCCACGCCGGAACGGGGCGTTCGGGCCCTCTACCAACTCGTGCGCTTCGACAGCCCCCGGAAGACGAAAAAGCCCGTCCGTCCACAGACCTACGACAGCAGACTCAGGCTGATACCGGCGGACAAGGCGGCAGCTCTCCTGAAACACTACGGAATCGATGCCGTCGATGCCCGGCCGGCAGCCACTGCAGCGGCGGCTGCGGCTCTGGCAAAAAAGATCCGTCGGCCCGTGGCCATGAAGATAGACTCACCCGATGTTTCTCACAAAACCGATGTGGGCGGTGTTCGTCTGGATCTTTCGGGACCGGCGGCGGTACAAAACGCCTTTGACGAGATGATCCGGACCGTTGGGAAGAACCTGCCCGCCGCCCGGATCGACGGCGTCACCCTGTCACCCATGGCCGAGCCCGGCGGACTGGAAGTTATCCTGGGCGTCACAAGAGATCCCCAGTACGGACCGGCTCTCATGTTCGGCCTGGGCGGCATTTTCACGGAGATTTACCGGGATGTCGGATTCTGCCTGCTGCCGGCCGGGGTTGCCGATTTCAAAAAGTTGATCCATGGTATTCGAGGGTACCCCCTGATCGCCGGCGTTCGAGGTCAGAAACCGAAGGATGAAAAGACCCTCATCACCGTTATGAAAGCGCTATCGAAGCTTGTCAAGGATCACCCCGAAATCGACCAGATCGACCTGAACCCGATCCTGGTCTATGAAAAGGGCATTGCGGTCGTAGATTATCGCATCTACAGGCGGTAGCCGGAGCGCCGTCCCGGGGACCGGGAGTGAAAATATCCATGGCCGGCCGGACCAAAAGTCAGCTGCCCGACCCACCCTCCTTGGAATGCCTGGAATCATCCACCGGAGCTTTTCCCCTGTACTGGGGGCAAAGTTCCGACGAACCGGCAGCGTACTTCCGGCAGGCGGCCGGCCTCGTGTCATAAATCGCACAGCCGAATTGTTCTGCGTCAAAGTCGAAGAAGGGACAGCCCCGGCGAGGCTTGCCTGAATCGGCCGACACCAGCCGGTCACCCTGCCAGAAGGTGCTCTCCCCAGTGAGGATATGCAGAATATCCCGTCGCTGCTCTCTTTTCCACCGTTGTATGTCGTCATCAGTTACATAGGCCCTGAAGTCGGCCAGACAGCAGCGTCCGCAGCGCTGACATTCTATAGTTTCGGAGTTATCCATAGTGCATTCGTACACAATTAAAAACATCCGATGGAGGGCGTCTTCGTGCAAAGCGCCCCGGTCCGCCGGAGGCGGGCCTGCATCATACAACTAACGTGCCGTAAGCAGGCATCGTTGAGTATGGGCGCGCCGACAATGCCGGAGGTCATACCTCGGGTGACCCTTTTATGAAGACCTCATCTGTAATTGGGTACAATATCTCCTTCTTCATGTCCTGTCAAAGAAGAAGCACATTCCAGGCTTGCTGAGTTCGTGAAAAGGTCGAACAAACGTCCGCTTCGGGACAGTTTTGTAAAACGGTCTGCTTGACCTCGTCCGCAAATCATTATACTAACCAGTTAGTTTAACCGGATGGATGGAAAACCTGTGATCGATCATCCTCACCCCCAGAGCAAGGACAGTGCAACCACGGCCGGGATTCCGACCGCCGCTCGGGACGTTTTCTCCAAAAGCGGGTTCGACGCAACCGGCAGGGTTGATGAAATCGCCCGGCGCGCCGGCGTCAACAAAGCCACTCTCCGCTACCATATCGGTAACAAGGAAAAACTGTACGAGACGGTGATTTTCGGCGTCATAAACCGGGTAATCGATACCACCACGCGCGATATCCAAAAAGCCCCTACCCCGGAAGCAAAGCTCAGAACCTACATCAAAACCATGGTGTGACGGAGCTCATTATCGGGGCGCTGAAAGCGGGAAACACAGAAAACAGGAAGTAACACGAGGACAGGGCCGTGAAATTACGCTTTTTCATCGTTGTCTTTCTTCTGCTGCTGGTCGTCACGGCTCTGCTGGTTTACCGTGGTCAGCAGAAGAGCCACCAGACCGAATTGTCCTATTCCGGAACCATTGAGGCCACCCGGGCTAACCTGGCGTTCCAGGTATCGGGACGGGTGACTTCCGTACCGGCGGAAGAGGGAACCTTCGTAAAACGGGGAGAGCTGCTGGCAGTACTCGACGCCGAGGAATTTAAGAGCCGCCTCGAACAGGCGGAAGCGAATCTTGAACGGGCCATGCGCAACCGCGATCAGATCGAGATCACTCTGGACCTTTATCAGCGCACCCTGCCCGAGGACATCACCCGGGCGGAGGCAAACCACCGAGGCCGGCGGGAGGTTGCCGCCGAGGCGGAAAAAGACTACCGTCGTTTCGAACGGCTCTTCAGGGAAGATGTGGTGACAGAGAAACAGCTTGACGCGGCGCGCGTTCATTTCGAGACGGCTCGTGCCCGCCTGGACGAAGGAGACGCGGCACTTCGGCAGGCCCGGGAAAACCTGAAAAAGATCGAGGCCGCCCGTAAGGACCTGGCCGCCGCCCAGGCCCAGATCACGGCATCAAGGGCCATGCTCCAGCAGTCGGCTATTCAGCTTCGCTACACTGAACTGCGGGCTCCCTTCGATGGAATAATCACGAGCCGGAACATAGAACCCGGCGAAATGGCCACGCCCGGGCGAGAGGTTATCAGCCTGGCCGACCTGTCCAGAGTGGACCTGAAGATATTCGTCGATGCCACGGAGATCGGCATGGTGCGTCCCGGCCGGGATGTTGAGGTCCGGGTTGATTCATTCCCTGGGAGGACTTTTGCGGGAACGGTGTCCTTTATCTCGTCCGAAAGTGAGTTTACCCCCAAAATCATCCAGACCAGAAAGGAACGGGTAAAGCTGGTCTATCTCGTCAAGGTGAACATCCCCAATCCGGAGCTGGCGCTGAAACCGGGCATGCCTGCCGACGCCCGGCTGAAATGAGGCCATCCATGGACCCTGCTTACATCGACGTTGACGCCGTCTCCATGCGCTTCGGGACACGTGAGGCTGTCCGGGAAGTCAGTCTGTCCGTGCCGCGGGGAACCATTTTCGGTCTCGTCGGCTCCGACGGAGCCGGCAAATCAACCCTGCTCAGGATGGTCGCAACCATGATCCGGCCAGTCTCGGGAAGCATCACCCTGGACGGCATCGACGCAATCCGGGAGAAAAACCGGATTAAGCCCCTGATCGGCTACATGCCTCAACGCTTCGGCCTGTATCCCGACCTGACGGTGGAAGAAAACCTGGACTTTTTCATGCAGATTTTCGGCATTCCCCGCCGGGAATGGAAAGAACGGAAGGAACGCTACCTGGGCTTCTCGAACCTCCTGCCCTTCCTGGATCGACAGACGGGCAGATTGTCCGGCGGCATGAAGCAGAAGCTCGGCCTTGCCTGCGTTCTCGTCCACGAACCCCAGGCCCTGATCCTTGACGAACCTACGAACGGAGTCGACCCCGTTTCACGCCGGGAATTCTGGGAAATCCTGGACCGGATGCGAGACGGCGGCATGACCATTCTCGTTTCGACGGCCTATCTGGACGAGGGCGAATGGTGTGACCGGCTTGGATTGATGCACCGCGCGCAATTGCTTGCGGTAGAAACACCGGACGCCCTCCGCGGTGATCACCCCGACCTGGAGGAAGCTATCATCACCCGTATCCAGGCGGTGGACCGGGAGCTTGCCGATGACGCCTTCAAACACTGACGTTATCACTGTCCGCGACCTGGTAAAGCGCTTCGGCGATTTCACCGCCGTCGACCGGATCAGTTTCACAGTTAAAAAGGGCGAAGTCCTGGGATTTCTCGGCTCCAACGGGTCGGGCAAGTCGACGACAATCCGGATGCTCTGCGGCATCATTACGCCCTCCTCTGGGCAGGGACACGTAGCCGGACATGATATTTTTACAGAACCCGAAGAAATCAAACAGTCCATCGGCTACATGTCACAGAAATTCTCCCTCTACGAAGACCTGACACCCAGCGAAAATATCCGCTTCTATCTCGGTGTCTACAGTGTGCCGAAGAGTCGGTGGCAGGAACGGATGGGCTGGGTCCTCGAGACGACCCGGCTGACGGATGTGCGGGACCGCCTGACGAAGGATCTCCCGCCCGGCCTGCGCCAGCGCCTGGCGCTGGGTTGCGCCCTTCTCCACCAGCCTGAAATCCTCTTTCTCGACGAGCCGACGTCCGGTGTCGATCCTGTGACACGCCGTCATTTCTGGACGTTCATAGGTGAGCTGGCCGCGGAAGGGATAACTCTCTTTGTCACCACCCACTACATGGACGAAGCGATGAACTGCGAACGGCTCATCATGATCGACAGCGGCCGCATTGTTGCCCGGGGCAGCCCCGCCGAGGTCATCGCCGCCGCCTGCCCCGGACGTCCCGAGGCCGACCTGAACGATGCCTTCATCGAGATCATGGCCCGCGGGGAAACACCATCGCGCGAGGGAATCCGACAGTGAAGGCGCGAAATATCCATGCCGTGGCGCGCAAGGAAATGTACCACCTCGTCAGGGATTTACAGAGCCTTATCCTCGCCTTCGCCATCCCGCTGATTCTGATTCTTCTCTTCGGCTACGCCCTCTCCCTCGACGTGGATAACATCGAAACCGTCGTCGTGGATCAGGATCGAACCGATTTGAGCCGTGACATTATCCGTCGCCTTGACGCGTCACCCTATTTCCATGTGGGCTCTTACCTGGACGATCCCCGGGCCGTCGATTCCGTGCTGGATCATGGCCGGGCAACCCTGGCCGTCATCATTCCGCCAGGCTGGACACGGGCCATCCGTTCCGACCGCGAGGGATCCCTCCAGATCATCCTTGACGGCAGCGATCCAAACTTCGCCGGCATCGCCCGGGGCTATGTCAACGCTTTCATGGAGCGTGAAAACCTTGCTTTTCTTATGCATTTCCTCAACCGGCAGGGGCTGGACGAAACCGCCTTCCGTCCCCCCGTTGAAGCTCGTGTACGCGTGTGGTTCAACGAAGATCTTGAAAGCCGAAACTTCATCATCCCGGGAATCATCGCCATTATTATCATGATCGCCGGTGCCATGCTGACGTCGCTTGTCATTGCCCGGGAATACGAAAACGCGACGATGGAAACAATCAAGTCACTGCCGTTGACGGCCGGTGAATTTCTCACGGGCAAGGCCATTCCCTATTTCGGAATCGGCCTCGTCGATGTCCTGGTCGCCATCCTCATGGGACAGGTTCTGTTCGGAATCGTCATGAAGGCGAGCTTCTGGCTCATGGTTCTCGCATCGTCACTCTATCTGGGTGTGGCGCTTGCGCTGGGCCTCTTGATTTCAATCGTGACAAAGTCCCAACTCGTGGCAAACCAGGGCGCGATCCTGATCACCTATCTGCCGTCGCTGCTTCTCTCGGACTTCGTCTTCCCCGTGATCAACATGCCCACCTCTCTTCAGGTGTTGACCCGCATCGTTCCGGCCACCTATTACATTGACATTCTGAGCGGTATTTACATGAAAAATCTCGGCTTTTTACATATGTGGCCGAGCTTCGCCGTCCTGGCGGTCATGCTGGCCCTGCTGGCCGCGGCATCCTTGGCGGGACTGAAGCGGGAGGGCATGTAACACCATGAAATGGCTGCGCGTCAAGGAACTCATCCGCAAGGAATTCATCACGCTCTTCAGGGACAGGCGAAACCGTCCCATACTCATTGCCGCTCCCATCATACAGATACTTGTTTTCGGGTACGTCGTAAATTACGACATCAACCTGATCCGCGTGGCCGTCCTGGATCAGGCAAGGACCCATGAAAGCCGGATGCTCATGGACACGCTGACGGGGGGAGGAATCTTCCGCATCGACAGAATCGCCGAAAATTCCCGCGAACTGGAGGCACTGCTCCTGAATGGAGCGGTTGAAATTGCCGTCACGATGGGGCCTGATCTGTCTCAGACCATCAGGCGGGGCGAAACGGCGACGGTGCAGATTCTGGCCGACGGCAGTATGAGCAACATGGCATCGGTGAGAATCTCATACACGGTCATGGCCCTTGACCGAATGAACCGGCTGCTCCTTCGCGAGCTGCATCCCCAGCCCATGGACTACGGACGAATCGATGCCCGGATACGAACCTGGTACAATCCCAATCTCGACAGCAGACACTTTTTCGTTCCCGGCATCGTGGCCTTCGTTATCATGCTCATTTCGGTGATTCTCACCTCCATAGCCATCATCAGGGAGAAGGAACAGGGCACCATGGAGCAGCTCATCGTCACCCCTCTGAGACCCGTGGAACTCATCGCAGGCAAGACGATCCCCTATATCCTCATCTCCTTTGCCCAGATGATCGTCGTAACATCCTTTGCCGTGTACTGGTTCCAGATCCCCTTTGCCGGGAGCCCGGCTCTCCTGGCCTTTGCCGCATCCCTGTTTCTCATGAGCAGCCTCGGCGCGGGCATCTTCATTTCCACCGTCTCCGCTACACAGCAGCAGGCCATGATGACGACCTTTTTCTTTATGCTTCCCGCCTTCATGCTCTCGGGTTTCGTCTTTCCCATCGCCAATATGCCCGAGCCCGTCCAGTGGCTCACGTACCTGAACCCGCTCCGGTATTTTCTCGTGATCATCCGCGGGGTTTTCCTCAAGGGAGTCGGCATGGCCGTACTCTGGCCTCAATTTGCGGCCCTGGCGGTCCTGGGCGCGATCCTCTTCGCCGGCGCCGTCGGCCGGTTCCAAAAAAAGCTGGATTGATTAAAAAAACGGAGTGGGTTGCTATTGACGAAGGTCATGCATACTATACCACTATAATGCGAAGGTACGAAACCGGTCCGGGAGGCTTAAGACGCCGCGGAAAGAGCAGGTGGGCCGATCCCGGGGACAGTTTCGACCACTTGAGGACGCATCCAAAGGAGTGTCACCATGCCGATTTTTGAATATGAATGCGTAAGCTGCAAACACCGCTTCGAGCACCTGGTGTTTTCAGGTGATGAGGAACGCCAACCTGCCTGTCGGAAGTGCGGCGGTACGGACGTCGTCAAGCTGATGAGCTGCACCAACACCCTGGGCGGGGACAAGACCACTCTGTGCTCGCCCGGATCGTCCCGGTTCACCTGAGCTAACTGACAGCGGGCGGCGGTCTGCCGCCCACACTTTTTCCTGTCAGCGCCCGGCGTTTCAGGGCAATTTCTTTATGAACAGTCGTCTTTGATGATCTCGAATACAGTCGAAAAACGTCCGATACAGATCGACAGCGTGTTGAGGGGAGATGCGCGGGCTGTGGAAATCAAGCGATTCCACATCCCCCCGTACCCTGTACAATCTTTCATGGGGCAGGTGAGCGGCCGATAGCCGACTTTCTGCGCATCGGCCGAACACCCGAAGGGTAGCTATATCCGCCTGCTCACTGTTTCAACTCATCCAGCATTTCCGGTGACGGATTGTTGGGAATGGCGGCGATAATCTTTCCGTCATACTCAAAAATTTCTTTGTCTTCGGCCGTAATCTCGCCGATGACCGCCACGTTCTCCGTCACGACCCGCACGGCCCTGACTACTTCATCGGCTGCTTCCGGCGCCACCTGAACAACGTAGCGGGCCTGGGTTTCACAAATCAGTATCTCTTCGGGAGTTATGTCCGCCACTGATACGGGCACCCTGGAAAGATCGACCCGGGCACCCAGGGAACCGTACCGCGCCGATTCACAGACGGCGGCGCCAAGTCCGGCGGCGCCAAGGTCTGAACAGGCATTGATTTTCCCCGTCGCAAAGGCCGCCAGGGCACCTTCCATGGCCTTTTTTTCCTCTTTAACCAGGGCAAGGGCAGGCCTCATTTCCTTTACCAATCCCGCCCGGTATAGGGTGTCGTTTCCGTCATTTCCGGAAATACCGATAAGAATAAGTTTGTCCCCGGGGTTCTTGGCAGGCTTGGTAAGGGGCTTTTCAGTGACCAGCCTCCCTATCACGGCACACACAACGGCGGGCACGATATCGGAGAATGATGTAGACAGCCCTCCTCCCACAACAAAAACGTCCATATGGACGCACATGTCCTTGATGCCCTTGATCATCAGGTTGAGTCTCTCCCGGCTGGTCATCACCTTACAGGTACCGCAGTCGCATCGGCCGGAAAAACCGCAGGGACCCACGATCACTTCCTGATCGAGGGGTCGTGTACCGATGAAGTCCAGGAGAAAGACGGGCCTCCCCCCCATGGCGACCACATCGCGCATCGCCCCGCCGGCACCGGTTGCCGCGGCGTCGTAAGGCCTGGGTACGCAGGGCGAACAATGGCTTTCCATCTTGCCCACTACAAATCCGTTCATGCCGGGAAGCTGAAATACCGCCGCGTCATCGTTGGCTTCCGGTCCTATGAGCAAAGCCCCGGGCCATACTTTTGCCACCTGTTGGTTCAACTCCTGGAATCCCTTGAAATCAATTACCTTGTCGATGTTGTGATGCAGGTGAACGAACAACCCGTGCATTAGCGCTTTCTCAATCCTGTTCATGCCGTCTCCTTTTTTACGGTATAGGTGTATTCAGTATGCCTGGATACCCCGGATACAGGGTATAGGCATTTCTTTTAACCCAGATTTTCCATTAGCAGATTTTGGTCATAATAGATAGCGTTAGTCGCTTTTAGTTGTGAGATTATCCTGAGTATGTTCTAATGGAAACCA
>JALOBE010000031.1 GCA_023228425.1 Syntrophales bacterium | reverse complement strand
AAAGAGCGTTTCATGAGCACCAGGCACTGGCTCAACACTATTTTCAACGCGGCGACTGAATCCAGAACTAAAACCTGTAAAAACGCCGCATGACTTTTTACGGGACCATCAAATATGATGACGGGATTTTGTGAGACCTGTCGCGTCTTTTTTGAACATCAGGACAGAACCGCGATGTAGCGGTACATCATCCAGAAGTGGGAAAAGGTTCCCAACATGACCAGAACATGAAATATTTCATGGTATCCCAGCCGCGCCGGCCAGGGATCGGGATATTTCAGGGCATAGATGAGGGCTCCCAGCGAATAGAAGAGCCCGCCCCCGAAAAGCAGCAGCAGCGCGCCTCTTTCAAGGGCCTGGACCAGAGGCCATATGCCCGCGAGGGCCATCCACCCCATGACGACATACCCTGTCGTCGACACCCAGCGGGGCTGAGATTTCCAGCAGATTTTGAGCGTGATTCCCAAGACGGCAGCAAACCAGACGGCACCAAAGAGACCCCAGCCCCAGACGCCGCGGAGAGCGATGAGACATACCGGCGTGTAGGTTGCGGCAATGAGAACAAAAATCATCATGTGGTCCGCCTTGCGAAGCCGGAAGCGCACCCGATCCGGTACGGGAAGCCAATGATAGAGGGTGCTCGCCGTATACAGGAGGATCATGCCGGTACCAAAAATCGCGAAAGAAACGATGTGCCTGGGGCCGCCTGTCCGTACAGCGACACTGACCAGGACCACGAGACCGGCCACGGCGAGTAAGGCACCGATGAAATGGGTCAAACCGCTGACAGGGTCTTTTATCCTGCTATACAACACAGCCATACTCCTTACGGCGCGTATCCGGCGCAGTGTAACAGCCGGCCCCCCGGAGTAAAATCAGCCGCGCGGTACACCCGGGCAACGCTGTCCGAGGAAACGAGAAAGCATGACAGACTCGAAAAAAATCGAAGAACGTCCGCTGCAGGACGGCTCCGGGAAAAGTCTTCAGACACGGTACGGTACTAGCCCGAACAGGCTGTAAATGCAAGCGCCGACCGTCCTGCAAACCAGCTTGTCAGTCAACCGCTGCTGATGTATAGAGTACCATACATACCACGAGGGAGGTCAGAATATGGGAAAGGGCGACATACGCTCTCGAAAAGGGAAAATATGGCGGGGAACCTTTGGAAAATACCGCCTACGAAAGAAATCTTCGAAACCGGCCGGAGATGCCGGGGGCAAGAAACGGTAACATTTTTCCACTGCCGTTATCGTCCCGGTTCAGCCTGGATAGTCTCGTAAAGAATCGAAAACATTCGATCCGGGAAGCCTTCAGCCGGATCGTTTATAGATGAAAGGGAACATCCGGACCGGGTACAAAGCCGTCGGGCACATCTTCAAAAGAAGGGCGGAATCAATGGCTTCGCGAGTCATTCTTCTCCTTGTCCTGGTTGCCGTCACGGCCTGCCAGGGACCGGCGCGAACCATGGAAACGGGCGGGCAGATGACGTTTCACATACTTGACGTCTATCCCCATGACAGGGAGGCTTTCACCCAGGGATTGCTGTTCTATAACGGTTGTCTCTATGAAAGTACCGGCGGCTACGGATCGTCGGAATTAAGACACCTCGAAGTTCGTACAGGCAGGCTCGTCAAAAGCAGGTCCCTCCCGAAAGAATACTTCGGTGAAGGGCTCGCCCGCATCGACAACACCCTGGTACAGCTTACCTGGCACGAAGAGACCGCCTTCGTCTATGACCTCGACACCTTCGACCTGCTGGGCCGATACTCCTATGAGGGCGAGGGATGGGGCCTGTGTTTCGACGGCCGGGTGTTCTATCGCAGTGACGGAAGCAGCCGACTCTTTATTCACAGTCCCGGAACCTTCGAGCCGACGGACACAAAATCCGTTTTGTTCGATGGAAATCCCGTCGCCGACCTGAACGAACTCGAGTGCGCCGGGAACGACCTGTACGCCAACCGGTACATGACCGACGAGATTCTTCGGATCGACAAACACACGGGCCGTGTAACCGGTCGGCTGGATGCCCGGGAACTCCTGACGCCGGAAGAACGGGCCGCCCTGCCCCCGGACGCGGTCCTCAACGGCATAGCCTATGACGACCGGCAGAACGTCTTTTACCTGACGGGCAAACGATGGCCGAAACTGTTCAAGGTGCGCGTACATGATCGACGATGAATCACGGGAAGCATGCCCGGATGAAGACGTGCCGCCGAAACACCGCGTGCCGGTTCGAAATGACCGCCCCTGATGCTCTCGCGATTTGAAACCATTCACCCGACGGCCGCGAACAGTGCGGCCCATCGGCATAAACCTTGCATGCCGTATACTTATGGACTAGTATCGTTCGTCAGAGGATCGCCGTCACGACAGGACACCCATGGGGAAGCACAGGAAAAAAGCGGCAGTAATTGCGGGATTTGCCATCATCATCGGACTGACTCTCGTGTTCCTCGGCAACAGGAGGAGCCCTGATAACGCCGCCTCACTTCTTCCGGCCCACAGAGCCCGGCCGCCCGTCGCCGTCGAGATCGCTCCGGTGGAACGGGGAACCATGGCGGAACGGCGGGCTTTCACGGGATCCCTTCGGCCGGCATCGGAATTCAATGTCGCAAACCAGGTAGCCGGCCGGATCGTCGCCCTTCCGGTGGATCTGGGTGATCCCGTGGAGCGCGGACAGGTGGTGGCCCGCCTCGATGACGACAAGTATCGCTTCGAGCTCCAGCAGGTACGGGCGGAACTCGAGGTGGCACGGGCCAACCTCGCCGAAGCGGAAAGCACCCTGGAAACGCGGCGCCGTGAATTTGAGCGGGTTACACGCCTCCGTGAACAACGGGTCGCTTCTGAATCGGAACTGGACTCGATCAGGGCTGAATACCGGGCACAACAGGCTCGTGTGCGGGTTGCCGCGGCACAGGTGACGCAGAGAACGGCAGCCCTGATGGGAGCCGAGCTGATGCTGTCCTACACGGTAATCCGGGCCGACTGGCAGGATGACGACCTGCACCGGTTCGTCGGTGAGCGTTTCGTCGACGAAGGCGCGTATCTGACGGCCAACACTCCGATTTTTTCCATCGTCCGGATTGACCGCCTCAGGGCAGTCGCCTACGCCACGGAAGGCGACTATCCCCGTCTTTCCCCGGGACGGAAAGCCGCCATATCAGCGGATGCCGTACCGGGAAAGATCTTCTGTGGACACGTGTCCCGCCTGGCTCCGGTGGCTCGTGAAACATCGCGGCAGGCCCGCATGGAAATCGACGTTGACAACTCAGAGCTTGCCCTGAAACCGGGAATGTTCGTACGCATCGAGATAGAATTGGACCGTAGCGAAAACACGATCATCGTCCCCCGGGAAGCCGTGATCGAACAACCCGAAGGCCGGGGAGTCTTCATTGCCGACAGGGAAAATGCGGTTGCCCGCTATGTTGAGGTGGAAACGGGATTGCAGACACGGGATCACGTGGAAGTACTCAATCCCCCTCTTGAGGGATACGTAATCACCTTGGGCCGTCATCTCCTGTCTGACGGTTCTCCCATCCTTCTTCCCGAAGAAAGCCCTGTGCCCTCGGGAGGGGGGCATCGATGAACCCGGCTCGCTTCACTGTCCGACGGCCTGTTTTCACGATCATGGCAACATTCATCGCCGTCACGATCGGCATGGTATCCCTCGCGAAGCTTCCCATCGACCTCATGCCGGAGGTTACCTACCCCACACTGACCATCATGACCACTTACGAAAATGCCGCTCCCGAGGAAATGGAAGAGCTGGTAACCCGCCCGATCGAGCAGGCCGTGGCCGCCGTTGCCGGTGTGGAACAGATCAACTCAAACTCGTCGGAGGGCTCAAGCATCGTTCGGGTATCGTTTTCCTGGGGTACCGACATCGACGCGGCCACCAACGATATCCGGGACCGTCTGGACCGTATCGGCACCATTCTGCCCGATGACATCACCCGACCGCAGGTCCGCAAATTCGATATTTCGGCCACACCCATCCTGACTCTCGGCGTGGCGAGCCCCCTGGACCCGCTTGAACTGCGTCACCTTGTCGATGATCGGATACGCTACCGTATCGAAAGGATCCCCGGCATCGCCGCTGTGGACATATGGGGAGGCCTGGAACGGGAAATTCAGGTCAACCTCGATCTCAACAAGATCCAGGCCCTGGGGATGACCCTGGATGGAATCCGTCAGGCCATTCGGGACGCGAATATCACTGTTCCCGCAGGCGACATCGAACGGGGCCGTTTCGATGTATCTCTTCGAACACCGGGACAGTTTGCAAACCTGGATGAACTGTCGTCCACGGTGGTGGCATTCCGGGAGAGCGCGCCCATCACCCTTGACCAGGTGGCTGAAATCCTCGACACCCACCGCCGGGTAACCAGGATCATCCGCATCAACGACCAGCCCGGGGTCCGCCTCGCCGTGAGAAAACAGCCTGACGCAAACACGGTGGCTGCGGCACAGGCGGTGCTGCGGGAGCTGGAGAATATCCACGACGACTTCCCCCAGGTCTCCATCTTCCCCCTCAGGGACGCCTCCCAGTATATCCGGCTTGCCATCGACAATGTGCGCGGCTCCATACTTTACGGCGGCGCGCTGGCGGTAGTGCTGCTTCTCTTTTTCCTGAGGAGTCCCCTGTCCACCCTGGTCGTCGCCGTGGCGATTCCTGTTTCCGTTATCTCGACCTTCGCGCTCATATATTTCGGAGGCTTCACCCTGAATCTCATGACCATGGGCGGTCTCGCCCTGGGCGTGGGCATGATGGTGGACAGCTCTATCGTTGTTCTGGAAAACATTTTCCGCCTCAGGGAACAGGAACGGCTGAACGCCGAGGAGGCCGCCATCAGGGGGACCGGGGAGGTTGCCGTCGCCATCGTCGCGGGAACCCTGACCACCCTGGCTATTTTTCTGCCCATGTTCTTCGCCCGGGAACTCGCGGGAATTCTCTTTCAGCAACTCGCCTGGGTGGTGGGATTCGCGCTCCTGGCATCACTCTTTGTCGCGCTCACCGTCACACCCATGCTGTCGGCGCGCCTGATTCGGCCGTCCCGGGAAGAAATCCGTAAAAAGAACCGTTTTCTGACGAGACTTTCAACCTCGAGTGGCGATCTCTTCGCGTCCCTGGAACAGCGTTACCGGCAGATACTGCGGGGAGCCCTTTCCCGCCGGGGGCTGGTCATCACCGCTTTCGGATCGGCCTTTCTCGTTTCGGTCGTCCTTGTATCCTTTGTGGGAACGGAATTCATGCCCGCCGCCGATGAAGGCGAGGTCCGAATCACCATTGAAATGGAGTCAGGCACGCGGCTCGCCCTGCTCGACGAAACAGTGCGCCGCATCGAACAGACGGTTGTACCCGCCGTTCCGGAAGCAACGACGGTAAACGTCGTGATCGGAGGTTCCTCCTTTCGCGCCGGCGCGGCCATGACCGGCGATATCCGCCTGGCGCTGGTCCCCCTGGCGCAACGGTCCCGATCGAGTGAACAGATCGCCGACGACCTTCGCGGGCGTCTCAAGGATATTCCCGGTGTCGGGATCCGTACCCAGGCGAGCGGCGGCTTCTTCGTACTGAGACTGGCAGCCGCCGGTGACGACCGGCTGACCATCGATGTGCGGGGCTTCGATTTCGGCATGCTCGACAGCGTAGCCGGAGACGTGTATGAGGCCATCAAAGATGTACCCGGCATTGCCGATGTACGGCTGAGCCGCGAGGACCCCATGCCGCTTGAAGTAATTCGTATCGACCGTGTCCGGGCAGCGGATCTCGGTCTTTCCGTGGTCCGCATCGCCCGGACCATCGAAACGGCAATCGCGGGATCGACAGCCGGCCAGTTTCGCGACGGCGGTTCCGAGTACCGGATATTCATGCGCCTGAAGGACGCGGAGCTTCTCGATCTCGATGATATTCTCAACGTAAGCGTCATGAACGACCGGGGCGAATTTATCAGCCTGCGTAACGTGGTGAGCATAGAGCGTGCCGACAGCCCCCGGAACATCGAACGGCAGGACCAGCAGCGTGTAAGCCGCGTTCACGTCAATATCAGCGGACGAGATCTCGGGTCCGTGGCATCCGATATCAGGGACAGAATTGCCGCCCTCCCGGTGGCCCGGGATATCGACATAACTTTCGGCGCCGACTATGAACAGCAGGAACGGGCCTTCGGTGAACTGGGACTGGGCCTCATCATGGCCATCGCCCTTGTTTACATGGTCATGGCCTGCCTGTACGAATCTCTGTCGGACCCGCTCATCGTCATGTTTTCAGTTCCCATGGCCCTGATCGGCGTTGTCGCCATGCTCCTCGCCACGGGTACGACCATCAACTCCCAGTCAGCCATCGGAGGCATCATGCTGGTGGGGATCGTGGTAAACAACGCGATTCTCATCGTCGACCAGGCAGGAAGATTCCGCCGCCGGGGAGGAATGAATGCCCTCGAGGCGGCCCTCGAGGCGGGCTGCAGACGTTTGAGGCCCATTCTCATGACATCGCTCACAACCATGATGGCCCTCATGCCCCTGGCCCTGGGCATCGGCGAGGGAAGCGAACAGCAGGCACCCATGGCCCGTGTTGTCGTGGGGGGACTCATGAGCTCCACCTTCATCACACTCATACTCATACCCGCCATTTATTCACTTTTCTATGGTCACCGGGATGGTTCTCCGGTGTCATCATTTCTCGGGAGATCTGATCAATGAAAGGGAACAAACACCGTGTAACGTTCATGGCCGGGATTATCGCCCTGTCCCTTTCAGGATGCGCAGGCGTTTCCATGCCGGGCCTTTCCGGGGCTCCGCCCGTGGAGCCCGTACCGGCGATTTCGGAACAGGCACACCTCGGTCCGGTTGAACCGGGGGAGGAAACCACAGCCCTCTATGGTGAACTGTCCCGATTCAGGCCCCGGCCCGAAGACGGCACCGTCGTTCTCCCCCGTCCCGTGAACGGTCGATTGTCCGTCACCATCGAGGACGCCGTCTTCCTTACGCTCAGAAACAACCGCTCCCTGGCGGTTCAGCTTTACAAGCCTCTCGTGGCCGGCACCTTTGAAGAACAGGAACGGGCCCGGTTTGATCCCTCTGTTTTCGGCGAGGCAGCAATTTCACGGGACCGGTCTGAACAGACGCCCCGGGGAGCGGCAGGCACGACGGACGTGCGAAGCGAATCGGATTTCTACCGTATCGGAATAGACCAAACCTTACCCACCGGAACCGGCATCGACCTGTCATTCAGGCAGAACCGTTCGGATTCGGGCGTGACCGGACAACGCCAGACGGCGGGCGTGCAGATGACTCTGACCCAGGCTTTGCTCCGGGGTTCGGGTCTGGAGGCAAACCTTGCCCGTGTTCGCCGGGCCGAGCTGAATACGCTTGCTTCACACTATGAAGTGCGGGGGTTCACGGAGGCCCTGGTGGCCGAAACCGAATTGACCTACTGGGATTATGTTCTCGCCCGGCGACGGATCGTTATTTTTGAGGACGCCCTGTGTGTCGCCCGGGACCAGGCGGCTGACATAGAGCGCCGCATCGAGGTCGGCACAATCGCCGAGACGGAGCTGGCGGCGGCTCAGGCCGAACTCGCGTCCCGACGTCAGGGGTTACTGGACGCCTTGAACCAGCGTGACCGCATCGGACTCTCACTGCTCCGACTTATGAATCCACCTGACGCCGATGGATGGTCCCTGGATATTGAACCGATGGACGGCCCCCGGGGCCTGGATGTGGAGCTCGACACGGTGGAAGACCACCTGGACCTGGGCCTTCGAATGCGGCCGGAGCTTTCCGAAGCACATCTGCGGATCGAGCAGGGGCGACTCGACGTCGTAGAGACACGAAAGGGCCTGCTCCCCCGTCTCGACCTTTTCGTCACGCTGGGGAAAACAGGCTACGCTGACAGTTTCGGCGGATCCCTGTCCCGTCTGGATGGTTCCTATTATGACACTACGGCGGGTACCCGGTTTGAATGGACCCTCTTCAACCGCGCCGCCGAAGCGGCGGACACGAGGGCCCGGGCCACGCTGGCACAGGCCCGGGCAAGTCTGGATAATCTGGCCCAGTTGGTAGTGCAGGATATCCGTGATGCCTGGCTGGAAGTCAAACGGGCACAGTCCCAGATCGAAGCGTCCACTGTCCGGCGCCGCTGGCAGGAAGAAGTGTTGCGGGCGGAACAGGTAAAGTTTGATGTGGGACGGGGCACGGCACTGACGGTCGCCCAGGCGCAGCGCGACCTGCTGGAAAGCCGGCTCGACGAAATCAAAAGGATAATCGACTATCGCAAGGCGCGGATTTACCTGTATCTCCTCGACGGTTCCCTTCTCAGGAGACGGGGGATCGAAACGGCGGGAATCTCTTTCTGATCGTGGAGAAATCGGAACAGATCCCCTCCGCGACCATCCCGGCTGTCTTCGTTGACCCCGCGGATGCCGTGTCGGCCGCGGGAGGGTTTCTTGCCCGTCCCATGCAGCCGGCCGTTGAAAGCAAGATCCGGATTTTTTACGAAGCCGTCATGTTTCGTGATTATACTTTACCATTGTTTCCTGTTTGTGATAGTGAATCGCGTTATTCCGGTCAGAAAACTGACGAACTCGTAAAAGGTCGAAAAACGTCCGATAGAGGACGGCTTTGTAAAAGGCCCTCGAGGCACGGCGCGCACATTCTGAGGAATGAGACGTACTTCCGGGTACGCCGCAGCGACGAAGGGAGAAGCGCAATCAGGCATCCGGCTGCAGTGCCGGATGTCATACCTCCGGTACCATTGTACGAAGTCGTCAGAATCGCGGTATTGTTTCAGGGAGGCTCCCGTGTGGGACTATTCAAATACAGTAAAAGACCATTTTCTCAATCCCCGCAATGTGGGTGAGATTGAAGATCCCGACGGCATGGTCCAGATCGGATCTATTGCCTGTGGTGATGCTTTGAAATTCATGTTCAAGCTCGGTGACGACAACCGGATCAAAGAGGCCCGGTTCAAAACCTTCGGGTGCGCGAGCGCGATCGCCTCTGCCTCCGCCCTGACGGAGATGGTGCTGGGTATGACCGTGGAGGAGGCCGAAAAAATTACCAACCGGGATATCGCCGAATACCTGGGAGGATTGCCGGACGCGAAAATGCACTGTTCTGTGCTGGGAAGGCAGGCTCTCGAGGGGGCCATCGCAAACTATAGAGGTGTCCCGGCACCGCCGGAGCACCAGACCATCATATGTGAGTGCTTCGGCGTCACCGATCACGACATCGAGCAAGCCATCGAGGAAAATACTATCATGACCGTCGAGGAAGTGACCAATTATACGAAAGCCGGTGGGGGATGCGGAACCTGCCATGACGCCATCGACGATCTTATCAGCAGGGTCCGGGCAGAGAAACGGGGCGCCCCGAAGCCGCGGCTTTCCAATCTTCAGAAAATCAAGCTCATCGAGGAAACCATTGACCGTGAAATCAGCCCCTCCCTGAAAAAAGACGGAGGCGACCTGGAAATCATCGACATAATCGGCAACCGGGTTCTCCTGGCACTCCGAGGATCCTGCGCGACCTGCCCCATGTCGGAACAGACCATGAAGGGTTTCGTTGAGGCAAAGCTCAAGGAACTGGTTGACGACGACCTCATCGTGGAGGAGATCGTGGAATGAGCATCATTTATCTTGATAACAACGCCACTACACGGATCGACGCCGCGGTCCTGGAAGATATGATGCCCTATCTCACCGATTTCTACGGCAACCCCTCCAGCATGCATTCATTTGGAGGAGAAGTGGCCAAGGCCATCGTGACTGCCCGCGGACAGGTCGCCCGCCTCATCGGCGTCTCTCCCGAGGAAATTATTTTTACCAGCTGCGGAACCGAAAGCGACAATGCCGCTATTCGTTCCGCCCTTGCCGTAAACCCCGACAAGCGGCATATCGTGACGAGCCGCGTCGAACACCAGGCAGTACGGGGACTCTGCTCCGTTCTTTCCAGGAACGGATACCGGGTCACAGAACTGCCTGTCGACCGGGACGGCCTTCTCGACATGGATGCCTATCGGGCGAGCCTCACCGCGGACACGGCCCTGGTGAGTCTCATGTGGGCAAACAACGAAACGGGGGTCATCTTCCCCGTCGCCGAAGCGGCGGAAATGGCCCGAAACAGGAATATCCTTTTTCACACCGACGCCGTCCAGGCGGTGGGGAAAATTCCCATCAACGTCGGGCCCACGGCTATCGACATGCTGTCTCTTTCGGGGCACAAGCTTCACGCGCCGAAGGGCATCGGCGTCCTCTACATCCGTAAGGGAACAAAATTTAACCCTCTTCTTATCGGAGGCCACCAGGAACGAGAACGCCGGGGCGGAACAGAAAACGTTCCCTCCATCATAGGACTTGGAAAGGCGTGCGAACTGGCCCTGGAGAACCTGCAGGACATGGGCGGCAGGGTCCGGATTCTCCGTGACAGACTGGAAGAAACCATAATCGCCTCCATACCGAACTCCAGGGTGAACGGGAGCCGGGAAAACCGGTTGCCGAATACCACGAACATCAGTTTTGAATTCGTGGAGGGTGAGGGAATTCTGCTCATGATGAACGAGTACGGCATCTGCGCTTCTTCCGGGTCTGCCTGCACATCCGGTTCGCTCCAGCCGTCACACGTCATGCGCGCTATGGGCGTCCCGTTCACAATGGCTCACGGCTCCATACGGTTCAGCCTGAGCACGTATACCCGTGAAGAGGAAATTGATGTCGTCATCGGGCATCTGGTCCGAATAATCGACGCGCTCAGAAAAATGTCACCCTTCTGGAACGACGACGGGATCTGCCGGGTTCAATGACCGGAACAACACCCGCTGCGGGGGGAGTGTTTTAAAAATATGTATATTCCGCCCTATCTGTGATAGCACCGTATGACGCTGTCTGGTTCCCCCGGGCGGTGTGCCCGACGCTCCACATATCGGGTTTTCTCCGGAGGATCGGTTGTCGCACAGCACCGGGGCCGGATCATCCGGGTGGTCAGGATGTGCCTGCCCTCCACAGATATTCCGAATCCGTATAATGGGAGATCTTTATTGAAAAACTATCGATTGTGTCATTTCGACCTCTCCCCTGTCACTTCGAAGGCATGTGAGAAGTCTCAAAGATCCCTCGTTGTGCCCGGGACATGGATTTCCCGTCGCTTCGCTTCTCGAAATGACACAATTAAAGCTCTCAATGGAACGTGAGTTCCCGGGGATTCTTTTTTAATCACAAGGAAGGAGTCGTAAAACATGCTGTCGAGATCAATGGTAAGAACGTGTATTCTGTGGCCGGCCATGGCGCTTCTGGTTGTCATCCTGGCATACGTGCCGGCCGCGGCCGAGGAGCAGGGTTTAGCCGCAACGGAGGGGGCCGCGGCTCTTGTTAATGGAACGGAGATCTCCCGAATTTTCCTCGAATCAGAAATTGACAAGATTACAACCATGCTGTCCAGGCAAGGGAAGGTGCTTACTGAGGAGGAACTGGACGGCCTGAGGCGGGACGTGCTGGAAAAACTGATCGACTACGAGGTGCTCTGGCAACAGAGCGCCAATAAAAAAATAGCTGTTTCAGACCAGACCGTAAACGACGAGGTGGATGGACTGAAGAAACAATTTCCCGACGAGGAGAGCTTCATGCGTTCAATGGAGGAGATGGACATTTCCGAAAGTGAACTGAGAGTGCGCATAAGAAAGAATATTGCCGTAAGAGATCTCATCGAGCAGGAAGTTTCCAGTAAAATCAAAGTGACGGAAGAAGAAGGCGAAACCTTTTACAAAGACCATCCCCACTACTTCCTGGAACCCGAACAGGTACAGGCAAGTCACGTCCTGATTGAAGTGAGCGACAACGCGACGGAAGAGGAACAAGAGAAAGCGAAACAGGAGATCGAGGCTCTCGAGGCACGATTGAAGAAGGGTGAAGACTTCGGCACTGTGGCCCGTGAAGCGTCACAATGCCCGAGCAGCATCCGCGGCGGCGACCTGGGCTTTTTCGGGAGGGACAGTCTCATGGACCCGCAATTTCTCGAAGCAGCCTTCGCCCTGGAACCGGGGGAAATGAGTCCCGTCACCGAAACCCGATTCGGCTACCATATCATCAAGGTGACTGACAGAACACCCGAACGGGTCATCCCCTTCGACGAGGTCAAGGAAGATATCGACAGCCACCTGCAGGAACAGAAAACCATCATCCTTCTTCAGGAATATTTGGGCTTTCTGAAACGGGGAGCTGCCATAGAACGCTTCCTGTAGCGGGAAAAGATATGCGAATCACGCCTGGCGGCTTCGTACAATGGTGCCGGAGGCTTGCGTGCGGAGACCTTTAAAAACTATCGATTGTGTCATTTCGATATCAAGGAAAGATTTCTCGTCGCTTGCGCTCCTCGAAATGACATTTTTAAAGGTCACTTCGAACGCATGTGAGAAGTCTGAAAGATCCCTCGCTGTGCTCGGGACAGGGATTTCTCGTCGCTTGCGCTCCTCGAAATGACAAAATTGCTTCGCTCCTCGAAATGACGGACCTTAAAGCGCTCCTCGAAATGACAAGGGGTAAGCTTGAATACCAGCCATTTTTGTCATTTCGACCGAAGGGAGAAATCTTTCACT
>JALOBE010000030.1 GCA_023228425.1 Syntrophales bacterium | reverse complement strand
ACGAACAGGGCAGCACAGCCCCTTGTGCTTTGTGTCACCGAGGGCAAGCTGACACTGCACCCGGCCAAAACCGTTGAGCAGCCCGGTCTTTCGGACATGCTCGAACAAGCCCGCCGGAACCTGGGACCCTTCGAATCCTGGATCATCACTGCGCCCGCAGCCGCGTCGGGTACATCCGTATCCATAAGCAGAGGAGGAAGCTTTGACAAACGGGGCCTTGCGGCCGCAATGGCCGGCAAGAATCTACAGGGAATATTCATCAACGCCCACAGCGGTCTTCCCTTCGGTACAAGAGATCTGGCCCGTTCAAACGCCCTCATCGCGGATCTGAAGAGTGGTCTTTCCAAGAGGGAGCGGGGCTTTGCCTCCATTCTTGCCCACATCGCCCCGGATACCGTGCGAAGCCTGGTGGCCGGCTACGATTCGCGAAACATTGCCTGTTTCCGCTGCCCCGTTCCCTGCATGAGCCATGTAACCCTGCCCGAGGCCATGACGGGAGCAAAGGACAGAGCAGGCTTCTTCCTCGCGGACCACGTGGGATTCACCGCTTTGGCCAAGCACGCGGGAACAGCCGCCTTTTCCCTCATGGTGTCCTGTAGCGAGGCCCGCGTCGATCCCTTGGCGGTCGCGGACGTTCTTGCGGTCGGGGGAACTCCGGGGCAGGCGAAAGCTTACATCGAAGCCCTGTCCCAAGGCAACGAACAGTACACAGCCGCCGGCGCGAATGACTTCTTCGGCCCCCTGGAAGACCGGGATTTCTTCGGCGCGGGTCTCCCGCCTCTTTACGTCCACAACGGCGAATCCAACAGCGAATCGCTCACAGCCTGGAAAACCAGAACCGCCCGTGCTCTCATCCTGGGCGTCTGTCCCATCCTTACCGTCCGGTTCCCTGCACTGGACAGGGCCCTGCCGTCCTTCCTGGCCGCAGGTCCGGATCACATGGCCGCCCTTGATGGAAAGCTCACCGACCTCGCGGAAATGATCAGGGGACGTACTTAACTTATTAACTTGCCAAGCTGAACAGGGACGTGTTAATCTCGACGGTATCGTACAACAAAGTCGAAAAATGGCGAATTTTGAAAATAGATCCCGATATTTCCAATGAGTTACAAAGTTGCCTTTGGAAAATTTGGACTTTTTACGGGACCATCAAGATTAGTATCTCGCTGTATACTGAAAAACGATTCTATTCGAAAAAACATTGCAGGAGGTTCACTATGAAAAAAACTCTTACATCCAGGCATATCATTCCATTGCTGACGATTTTCATCACGGTTTCGCTCTTAGGGATTGGTATGATTCCCGGTAATGCGGCGGCAAGGGAAACGGCGACTGATCAACCACAACTGGTCCAGGTTATACAGAGCCAGAAGTCGTTTGCGGAAACACTCAGAACGTTCAAGGAAGAAGTGGCCAAGGCGGGATGGAGTGTGCTGAATGCAAACAACATGGCGGGTGTCCTGTCCGAACGTGGCTTTACACTGCACCCCGTCGTCATTCTGGATGTCTGCAGCGGTAAATACAGCGCGCGCATATTGAGCAGAGACGAGTATCGGCCCATTTCCGCCTTCATGCCCTGTCGTGTGAGCATTTACCAGACATCAGACGGATCGGTGTTCGTTGCCCGAATGAACACGAATGCCTTCGTACACCTCATGCCTCCCGAAGCGTCCGAGGTGATGTCGGCGTCTGACGAGGAGATAGACAGGATCATCTCTGCTGCGATCCGCTGAATCCGGGTGCTGATTGGTCGGAAAATAATCGGCTGCTTCCGAAAATCATGTTCCCCTGAATTGCCCGGTCCGGCATGTCTGTTGGGTTCGGAGAAAGTACACACTCAACAGGCAACGACAAGGACTTTGGACCCGGTATTGAATTAATAAAAACCATAATATATTTCGCTGGTAGATGTAGCTCATCACGGCAGGTCAGTGCGGTCGACTGCCAAGTGCCTTCCGGGATCGGGGTTCAGCGGTGACGATATGCATCCGTCATCATCGTCCATAAGGAATAAAATAAAACATAGTGATTAGAAAAATCAACGATGAAGCACGGAAAAGGAATTCATCCATGGCCGCCTAAATGAAAGTTTTCAAGCTCTCAAAAAAAGGGGGACAGGACGGTGTCCTGCCCCCTCTTTTTGCATTCATTTTGTTTTACAGTGGAATATTGTTGTGTTTTCTCTGAAGGCTTGTAACGGTTTTCCCCTGCAGAGCATCCAGAAGCGTCACTACCCGCTTGCGGGTATCCCGGGGAAGGATAATTTCCTCGATAATACCCATGCTGGCCGCGAAGTAGGGGTTGTTGAACTGTTGCTCGTAAGAGGCAACCAACTCCGTCCGCTTGGCGGCAGGGTCATCGGCGCTGGAAATCTCGCGGCGGTAGATGATATTGCAGGCGCCTTCGGCCCCCATGACGGCGATTTCAGCAGACGGCCAGGCCATAACGTAGTCGGCACCAAGGTATTTACTGCACATGCCGATATAGGCTCCGCCGTAATCCTTTCGGGTGACCACGGTGAGTTTCGGAACGGTTGCTTCGGAGTAAGAATGAAGCAGTTTCGCTCCATGGCTGATGATCCCCGACCACTCCTGCTGGGTTCCGGGCATGTAGCCTGGAACGTCGGAAAAGGTCAGCAGTGGAATGTTGAAGGCATCACAGAAGCGTATGAACCGGGATGCCTTGTCTGAAGCATCCACGTCAAGGACGCCGGCACCGAATTTCGGATTGTTGGCGATGACTCCCACGGGCCGTCCCATGATGCGGATGAAGCAGACAAGCATGTTTTTCGCCCACAGTTCATGGGGTTCGAAAATGACCCCGTCGTCGGCGACAGCCGTGACCACCTTTTTCATATCGTAGCCGCGGGTTGCCCTGTCGGGAATGATGCCGTCGAGTTCCGGGCATTCACGATCGGGGCTGTCGGTGCAGTCAAGTATCGGCAGGGCGCTGTGGCAGCTGTCGGGAAGGAACGACAGCAGGGTTTTAACCTTGTCGATGCAATCCTCGTCGTTTTCTGTGGCGAAATGGCAGACGCCGCTTTTGCTCGCATGGGCGATAGCTCCGCCCAGTTCATCGTGAGTGACCTCTTCACCGATGACTGCCTTGATGACATCGGGCCCGGTGATATACATATAGCTGGTTTTTTTGACCATGAAGACCCAGTCCGTCAGGGCGGGTGAATACACGGCGCCTCCCGCCGTTGGTCCCATGATCGCCGTGATCTGGGGAATGTATCCTGAGCCGATGGTGTTGCGGTAGAAGATACCCCCATAACCGTCCAGGGCAGGGACGCCCTCCTGGATGCGGGCGCCTCCGGAGTCGTTCATGGATACGAAGGGCTTCCTCGCGTCCAGGGCAAGGTCCATGACCTTCCAGATTTTTTTGGCATGCATTTCACCGA
Organism: Syntrophales bacterium; assembly: GCA_023228425.1. Lineage (NCBI taxonomy): Bacteria > Pseudomonadati > Thermodesulfobacteriota > Syntrophia > Syntrophales > Syntrophales bacterium. The sequence goes on along the minus strand of JALOBE010000030.1, from coordinate 9,346 downwards.
GGCTTCCGCCGGCACTGGTGAAGTCCTGGGCGGCCGTAAAGACGGTGCGCCCGTTGACTTTGCCAAATCCCACAATGACGCCGTCGGCATTGATTTCTTTCCTGTCCAGGCCGAAGAGCGGTGACCGGTGCTTCACGAAAAGCTGAACCTCCTGAAAGGTCCCCGGATCGAAAAGGCGGTCGATCCGTTCCCGGGCCGTGAGCTTGCCCAGATCGTGTTGCTTGGCGATCATTTTTTCGCCGCCCATCTTCATGAGGGCCTCTTTTTTTTCTTCAAAGGCCCTGATTTTTGCTGCTGTTCCCTTGAGATCTTCCGTGCCCATAGTCTGCGAGTCTCCTTTTGTGTTTCGGGCTGAGCATTCCTGCCCGTTCCGAGTGGTCCCCTGATGCTTTAGAGTTTCGTTTCCACCGGGCGGCTTCGTGGTGAAATGAAATAGCACAGCCCCATATTTTCCGATGAGGCGGTGTTGCCCGGAACCTTGTGTCCACCGAATGTCTGTGCCGGCGTCCCGTGGCGAAACGCCCGAATTGCGGTGGAACCTCATAGCACGTTTGACACCAAGTTGCAAGGATGAACAATGCCCCGTGACGATTATCCATCATATTTGTCTTGACAGGCCGTGCGTCTCCTGCTATGGAACATCGATCAAGATATATCGGGGGTTCTCACGGTGCCTGCCGTCCCATCTCTTACCGGGGGTATTGTAATAATTCGGGTAATTATCTCCTTTCATAAAGGGAGCCGTGGGATGGTCTGATCGTCAGGCATACAGAAAAAACAAGACCGCTACCGGCTCTCCGGCAGCGGTCTTTTTAATTTTCAAGCTGTCTATAACGAAGAGGAGGTGTTCCTTTGGAGCTTAACGGCGCGCAAATATTGATTCGATCTCTTCTGGACGAAGGCGTGGATACCATCTTCGGGTATCCTGGAGGATCGGTTCTCGACATCTATGATCAACTGTTTCAGTCTCCCATACACCATATCCTTGTCCGCCATGAACAGGGGGCTGCCCACGCCGCCGACGGCTATGCCCGGGCAACAGGCAGAACCGGCGTGTGTATCGCAACGTCGGGGCCGGGAGCGACCAACACCGTGACGGGAATCGCCACCGCCTTTCTCGATTCCGTACCCATGGTTGTTTTGACGGGTCAGGTTCCCACTCCATTCATCGGCACCGATGCTTTTCAGGAGGCCGACATAACGGGTATCACCAGGCCCTGCACGAAACACAATTTCCTGGTACGGAATGTGGATGACCTTGCACGGACCGTCAGAGAAGCATTCTTTATCGCTTCCTCCGGCCGCCCCGGACCCGTCCTCATCGATCTGCCCAAGGATGTTATTCAGGCTAAGACGGAATACCGGGAAATGCCTCATCCGGGCGTCACCAGGAAGAAGCCCGTCTACCTGCCTGACGCGGTCGAGCTCGAGCAGGCCGTGGAAATGATCAAAGAGGCGAAACATCCTGTCGTCATTGTCGGAGGGGGCATTATTCGGGGTCGATGTTCCCGTGAACTTGCCGAATTCGTTCGAAAAACGAACATCCCCGTGGCATCGACCCTTATGGGTCTTGGTTCCTACCCCGCCGGTGATCCGCTCTGGCTTGGCATGCTCGGCATGCATGGAACCTACTACGCCAATATGGCGGTCAGCCATGCCGATCTTCTGGTTGCTCTGGGAGTCCGTTTTTCCGACCGGGTGACCGGCAAGGTTTCAACCTTCGCCCCCCAGGCGAAGATCATTCAGGTCGATATCGACGCGGCGTCTATAAACAAGAACATCCTCGCCCATCTGCCCATTGTGAGCGACTGCAGGCAGGCTCTGACTCAGTTGAACGGTATGCTGGGAAGCAACGGCCTGCAGGGTGTCAGTGAGGCCCGAAAGGACTGGCTTGGGCGGATCGATGACTGGCGCTCCGAAGGCCCCCTCTCCTATTGCCGGGGAGAGGCCATCAAACCGCAGATGGTCATTGAAACGCTCAACAGCCTGACGAAGGGGAACACCATCATTGCTACCGAAGTGGGGCAGAACCAGATGTGGACGGCACAGTTCTATCGCTTTGACGAACCCAACACTCTGCTTACCTCGGGCGGTCTCGGCACCATGGGGTACGGGTTCCCCGCGGCTATCGGTGCCCAGGCGGCCTTTCCCGACAGGCTGGTGGTGGACATCGCCGGGGATGGGAGCATCCAGATGAATATCCAGGAACTGGCCACGGCCGTAAACTACAACCTGCCGGTGAAAATTGTTATCCTCAATAACGGGTACCTGGGCATGGTACGGCAGTGGCAGGAGATGTTTTACGAAAAACGTTACTCCCACACCAACATAAGCGGCCAGATTCCTGATTTCGTTAAAATTGCCGAGGCCTACGGCGCTGTCGGACTGAGGACGGCAAATCCCGCCGAGGTGGAGGCAATACTTCGCAAAGGTATTGAAACACCGGGCCCGGTGATCATGGACTTTATCGTTGAAGCCGAAGAGGGTGTGTACCCCATGGTAAATCCCGGGGCGGCCCTGACGGATATGCAGCTCTGCCGAAGAAAGGATGACTGAAGCATGGAAGTTAAGCACCATACGGTCTCTCTGCTGGTAAAAAACAAACCGGATGTACTTGCCCGGATATCGGGACTTTTGAGCGGACGAGGATTCAATATCGAGAACATAAGCGCCAATGTTACCATGAAACCGGATATCACCAAGATTACCCTGGTAACGAAAGGTGATATGACAACGGTGGAGAAGATTGAAAAGCAGATGAAAAAACTCGTCGACGTCATAGACGTGTTCTATATACAAGAGACAGATGCATTCCAGAGAGAAATGGCCCTGGTCCGTATGAGAGCTTCCCGGGAAACCAGGGAGGCTGTCATGAAAGTTGCAGAAGAATTTCGATGCCGGATACTCGAAGAAACGTCGGACCATCTGATCCTCGAAGTAACGGGAGAAAGCCGGGAGATCAGCGAAGTGTTGACTTCACTGGAGACCCTTGGTATGGAGGACATGAGCAGGTCCGGGCTGGTGGTTTTGTAACACGCACGTAACATAAGGAGATGAGAATCATGGGACAAATTGTTATCGGAGGGGTTGCCGAAGAGGTTATCACGGCCGAGGAGTTCACTCTTGAAAAGGCCCGCGAGGTACTGAAGGACGAGGTCATCGCCGTTCTCGGATACGGAGTACAGGCGCCGGGACAGGCCTTGAACATGATGGACAACGGGTTCAAGGTTATCGTCGGGCAGCGGGACAGCGGGTCATCTTCCTGGGAGAGGGCCGTTAAGGATGGTTTCGTGCCTGGAGAAACGCTCTTTTCTCTGGAGGAGGCGGCGAAGCGTGGAACGATCGTCATGATGCTCCTCTCCGACGCGGGGCAGAAGGCGATGTGGCCCGCCATCAAACCCCACCTGACGGAAGGCAAGGCCCTCTACTTTTCCCACGGGTTTTCCATTGCCTATAAAAAACAGACCGGTGTCATTCCGCCGGAAAACATTGATGTGATCCTCGTGGCCCCCAAGGGTTCGGGGCTGACCGTTCGAAGAAACTTTCTTGACGGAAGCGGAATCAATTCCAGCATTGCCGTTTTCCAGGACTTCACGGGACGCGCCCATGACCGGGTCTGCGCCATCGGCATCGCCATCGGTTCGGGCTACCTCTTCCCCACCACCTTCGAGAAGGAAGTCTACAGTGATCTTGCCGGCGAGCGCGGTGTTCTTATGGGGTGTCTGGCGGGCGTTATGGAGGCCCAGTACGAGTGCCTCAGAAAAAACGGCCACAGTCCCAGCGAAGCCTTCAACGAAACCGTTGAGGAACTGACTCAGAGCCTCATTCGTCTCGTGGGCGAAAACGGCATGGACTGGATGTACGCAAACACCAGTACCACGGCCCAGCGGGGTGCTCTGGATTGGAAGGGGCGATTCCGGGATGTCGTGGCACCCCTCTTTGACGAGTTGTACGAAAGTGTCAAATCAGGCAGAGAAACGGAGATTGTTCTCAAGGCCAACAGTGAGCCGGACTATCGCGAACGTCTGGAAAAAGAGCTCGCGTCCATGCGTGACATGGAAATGTGGCAGGCAGGGCAGGTCCTCCGGGAACTCCGTCCTGAAAGACGGATAAAGAAATAAACGCGGAACGGAAGGAATTGAGCCATGAGAAGCGATGTAATGAAAAAGGGTATCGAACGGGCTCCCCATCGCTCGCTTTTCAAGGCCATGGGTTATACCGATGAAGAGTTGTCCAGACCCATCATCGGCGTTGTGAATTCAGCCAACGAGATCATTCCCGGCCATGTACACCTTTCGATCATAGCCGATGACGTCAAGGCGGGCATCAGAATGGCCGGCGGGACCCCGGTAGCCTTTCCCGTCATCGGTGTCTGTGACGGCATAGCCATGGGCCACGAGGGCATGAAGTATTCCCTGGCAAGCAGGGAACTGATTGCCGACTCCATTGAAATCATGGCAACGGCACATCCATTCGACGGCCTGGTCATGGTGACCAACTGTGATAAAATCGTACCGGGCATGCTCATGGCGGCTCTGCGCCTCAACATTCCCACCGTCGTCATCAGCGGCGGGCCCATGATGTCGGGTCATCACAACGGCGATCCCGTTGATCTCATCAGCGTCTTCGAGGGTGTGGGGCAGGTCAGATCGGGCTCCCTCTCACAAAAGGGTTTCCGGGAGCTTGAAGACTGTGCCTGCCCCGGGTGCGGTTCCTGTGCCGGCATGTTCACGGCCAACTCCATGAACTGTGTTACCGAGGCCCTCGGCCTCGGCCTTCCCGGGAACGGCACCATTCCCGCCGTCAATGCTGCCCGGAGACGCCTCGCCAAGGAAACGGGCATGCGGGTGATGGACCTGGTGCGCAAGGATGTCAAACCCCGGGATATCGCCACCATCAATGCTTTCAGAAACGCCATAGCGGTAGACATGGCTCTGGGCTGCTCCACCAACACGGTGCTCCACATTCCGGCCATCGCCCGTGAGGCGGGCATTGATCTCGATCTCGACCTTTTCAATGTCATCAGTGAAAAAACTCCGAACATCTGCCTGTTGAGTCCGGCCGGCGCGCACCATCTGGAGGACCTCGACGAAGCGGGCGGTATCCAGGCGGTTATGAAGGAAATCGCCTCCCTGGGTGTCATCGATGTCGACGCGATGACAGTAACGGGAAAGACAGTGGGGCAGAATTTCAAGAGAGCCGCCGTGAAGAACCGGGCCGTTATCAGGTCGATCGAGGATCCCTACCGGCAGGAGGGTGGGATCGCGATTCTCAGAGGAAACCTGGCTCCCGACGGGGCGGTGGTCAAGCAATCAGCCGTGGATCCTGACATGATGGTCAAGGAGGGCAGGGCCCGCGTTTTCGATTCCGAGGATGATGCCATCGAGGCGATATTTGGCGGGCGCATTGAACCGGGAGACGTCGTAATCATACGCTATGAAGGCCCGAAGGGCGGTCCGGGCATGCGGGAAATGCTCTCACCCACGTCGGCCATCGTTGGCATGGGCCTTGACACTTCGGTCACACTGCTCACGGACGGACGCTTCAGCGGGGGGACTCGAGGAGCGGCCATCGGTCATGTTTCTCCCGAAGCCGCCGAGGGAGGACCCATCGGCCTCGTGCAAGAAGGCGACAGGATAGCTATCGATATTCCCGGCAAGACAATCGATCTCAAGATCACGGACAGGGAACTGGCCCGGAGAAAGAAATCTTTCAAGCCCCGGAAACCCCCCATTACAACGGGTTATCTTGGCCGCTACGCGGTAATGGTCACATCGGCCAGTACGGGGGCTGTCTTTCGGCGGGAAGAGTGACACCCGGGAGAGGGACGTACTTACCTTATTAACTTACTCACCTGCGGGTGGTTGATCTTGCAGTAAGTTAATAAGGTAAGTACGTCCCTCCGTCCCTCTTGACAGAGAAACCCCCTTCTGTTATTTCCTTTAGTATCTGTATCTTACCAGTTCTTTCCATAAATAACCGTTACGGCGGTTATCAGCCGGGAAGCAACCTGCTTCTTGTTCCCGAAAGGAGGGGCCTCATGAGAAAAACAGTATTGACCATCTGGATTTGTGCCGTTTTTGCGGTGGCGTCGATCGGTTTACTGCCCGCGGCGTCATGGGCTGAACCGAAGGGTACCGTAATCATGTTTCATGCCGGAAGTTTGTCCATTCCCTTCGAAGCCATGGAAAAGGCTTTTAAAGAGCGCTATCCCAAGATTGAAATACTGCGCGAGGCGGCAGGCAGCCAGGCATGCGCGCGCAAGGTCATCGACCTCAAAAAGCCATGTGACATCATAGCCTCGGCGGATTACGTGGTGATCGACAAACTGCTGATTCCCTCTCACGCTGACTGGAACATCCGTTTTGCCTCAAACCAGCTCGTGCTCTGTTATACCGACAAGAGCCGCCATGCCGATCGTGTTAATGAGCAGAACTGGTATGAAATTCTTCAAGAAAAAGATGTGGTGTGGGGGCACTCTGATCCGAATCTCGACCCTTGCGGGTACAGATCGCTCATGGCCCTTCAACTGGCAGAGAAACATTACGGTATTCCGGGATTTTATGAGGCAGTTATCGCAAATCGCCCCCAAGAGAACATCCGTCCCAAGTCGGTTGAATTAGTCTCTCTGCTGCAGACCGGCAACATGGATTACGCATGGGAGTATCGTTCAGTCGCGGTACAGCATGGGCTGCGTTACATAACGCTTCCTGTGGAAATCAATCTGAGCGATTATGCCTTTGATGATTTTTACAGCCAAGCCGTTGTGTCCGTAACGGGCGAAACACCCGGATCCTTCATGGACATCAGGGGGCAGTCCTGCACATACGGACTGACACTTATAAAGGACGCGCAAAATGAAGAGGCAGCCATCGCCTTCCTGGACTATATTCTGGATCCCGAAGGAGGTCTGAAGGTACTTGACGAAATGGGGCAGCCGCCGTTTATTCCATGCCGTGTTCCCACGGCTGAAATGAAGGCGAAAATACCCGTCGTCTTGCAGGACAAGGTGGAAGTCCGGGACTAGTATATCGTTTTCTCTGGTAGCGCTGTTGGGTGCTTCACGCGGGAGGTTTTGATCCTGAGTGGTCGGTTGTCTCACGGCCTAGGGAGTTTCGTATTTCTATGAAGGTACGGGAACCATTTTTCTGGGTCACCATTTCCTCCGGCGCCGTTATCATGTTGTTCATCCTGGTTCCGCTTGTGGAAATGCTGACGGCGCCTTCCCTGACCCAGATCATGGAAACGATTGGAGACAAGCATGTGGTCCGGTCGATACGGCTCAGTATTACTACAGCCCTGTCGGCCGCGGCCATCTCATTTGTCTTCGGTACCCCGCTTGCCTATGTGCTTGCCCGTACAGACTTCAGGGGGAAGCGACTGGTCGAAAGCATTGTCGATCTCCCGATAGTCATTCCCCATCCTGTCATTGGCATCGCGATCCTCAGTGTTGCCGGGAAAAACCACTGGTTGGGAATGATCCTCGCGGATCTCGGTATCCGTGTCATGGGCAGTGTTACGGGTATAGTCATCGTGCTGACCTTCGTGGGCATTCCCTTCTATGTCAATGCTGTGAAAGCCGGCTTTGAAAATATTCCGTCCCGACTGGAACATGTTTCGAGAAGCCTCGGCGCGTCCATGTTCAGCACCTTTTTCAGGATCACTTTTCCCCTTGCCCGGCGCAGCGTACTCATTGGCTTCGTCATGTGTACCGCCCGGGCAATCAGCGAGTTCGGTGCCGTCGTTGTTGTGGCCTACCACCCCATGATTGCTCCTGTGCTGATTTATGAACGATTTGAAGCCTATGGACTGAAATATTCTCAACCTGTAGCCGTGTGGCTTATTTCCGTCTGTCTCATCCTGTTTCTGACACTGCGCATACTGACGATGAAATCAGAAAAATCACCATGATCAAAACTGAAGATTTACACATAGATCTCGGCGGATTTCGCCTGACCGATATCAATATTTCCATCGAGAAAAATGAATTTTTCGTTCTCATGGGACCCACCGGTGCCGGGAAAACGGTTCTCCTGGAAGCGATAGCAGGTCTCATCAATTGTTCACATGGCCGGATATGGATAAACAAAAAAGATGTAACCCGACTACCTCCGGAAAAACGAGGAGTCGGTATCGTATACCAGGACTTCTCTCTTTTCCCCCACATGACGGTGAAAGAGAACATCACCTACGGGCTGCGATTTCACCGGATCAAAGATGCTGTCGCCGCTGAACGAATGGATCGTCTGGTCAGCGATCTGAACCTTCATCACCTGCTTCATCGCCTCACCACGAACCTGAGTGGCGGAGAAAATCAGCGTGTCGCTTTGGCCCGGGCACTCATTATCGATCCGCCCGTTCTGCTCCTCGACGAACCCCTGTCGGCCCTCGATCCCCGTTTTCGCGAAGAGATCAGAGAGGGCCTGAAAATATTGCACCAACATTCAAGTACGACGTTTCTCATGGTTACTCACGATTTTGCAGAGGCACTTTCGCTGGCTGATCGAGGGGCGGTGATGAATGACGGCCGGATCGAACAGATCGGCTCTGTTGAAGAAATCTTCCGTGAACCACGTTCAAGCTTTGTAGCCGATTTCGTGGGAATGAAAAACTTTTTTGCCGTCACCTTCAGGGGGGAAAAGGTGAGCATCAACGGCCTTGAAATTGATGTGGGCGGTATCCCGTCAGATCACTATTCACATGTTGCCATTCGGCCGGAAGATATTGTCATCAGCACGGAACGTTTTCAGTCCAGCATGAGAAACACCTTTGCGGGGACCATCACGGGACTCATAGATCGGGGTCTGTATTACGAAGTATTGATTGACTCATCGGGTGTTCCCTTCAAGGCCATCCTGACAAAGCGTTCTCTGGTTGAACTGGGACTTCGAGACGGTCTGGACATCTATTTTTCGTTCAAGGCGACGGCGCTGAGTTGCTTCTGATGCGGAGCCAGCCTGCAGGAGAAACTCAAGCTGCTTTTAATTCTGATATGCCCCGGAGCGGTTCAGGTATGAGAGTCGAGTCCGGGCGCCACGATTGACGACCTCGTAAAATGACACCGGAGGCATATCTCCGGCACGATCGCCGCAACGCTCACCTTGCAGCCGAACTCGCAGCAGTTTCAACCCCGCATCGATGGTCTCTTTCAGCAACTCCTCAGCGCCCGCCTCTCCGATACGACCGCGCCACCGGGTCATGCTTGGGGGATCTATGGGGAAGACGTGCTGAAAAAACTTCATGCCGCTCAGGTACTGCCAGTAGGGGTTCTCAACCCACCCGTCAAGAACGCCTTCATCGCTGAGGTTGTGCATGTACTTGAGGTAATGCAGGGAAACCATCAGAC
>JALOBE010000029.1 GCA_023228425.1 Syntrophales bacterium | reverse complement strand
GTTGTCTGTTTTTGCTTTCTGATTGTCTTGGTTTCATTTGTGTAATTTGCAAGAAAAATGAGGGTTAATGGTTAAAATCTTGCAAATTACATAGCATTAAAAAGATATATTGTCAAATAATATTCGCTGGTTAGAAGGTTCTTCAGAGGCGACTAATCAAGGCCGATGAGGCGGAACGGATCGGCCTGATCAACAGGGTGGTTCCCAAGGGAACTCTCCGGGAGGAAACATTGAAGCTGGCCAATGACCTGGCTTCCAAAAGCCCCCTGGCCCTCTGGAACGCCAAGAAGTCTTTTTACGACATGTCGGACCTTGAACTCGACAAGGCCATGGAACTGGTGAACAACCAGTTCGCCCTTCTCTGTTCCACCGATGATGCCGGTGAAGGCATCAGGGCGTTCAGTGAGAAAAGACAGCCTGAATGGCGTATGAAATGAAGTTGCCCCGTCCGATCCCCTGTAACAGATGATCTTTCGGGACAGTATCCGAGAGAAACAACAGGGCGTGACGCGGTGCTCGTGCCGTCCGTGGCAAGGGAGAGCGTCATGCCGCTTCGGGGGAAGACGTTGAGGGGAACCCGCCGATTCTTCAGGTTCTCTCGCCAAAGATGGCCCGGCCGATTCTGACCATGGTGGCGCCTTCTTCTATTGCCACGGCGTAATCGCCGGACATGCCCATGGACAGTTCTTTCATGGACACACCGGGAATGCCCTCATCATCGATGCGGTCCCGCAGCTCACGGAGCGACCTGAAAAAGGGCCTCGCCGCTTCAGGGTCCGCCGACCAGGGAGGCATGGTCATGAGCCCGCGGATGGAAAGGTTCTTCAAAACCGACAGCCGGCGGACCAGTTCCGGCGTCTCCTCGCCGGCGACACCGCTTTTCGACTGCTCTCCGGCCAGGTTCACTGCAACGAGGATATTCATGACACGGCCCACACCTTCAGCGCGTCGGTCGATTTCCCGGGCTACTTCGATCCTGTCCACGGAATGGATCATATCCATGAACCGAACGGTGTACTTTGCCTTGTTTCGCTGCAGGCGGCCGATAAAATGCCACTCGATGTCCCGGTCTTTCAGAAGGGCGAACGTGCGCTGCGCCTCCTGAGCGTAATTTTCGCCGATGATGCGGACACCGGCCTCGAGGGCCTCGCTGATCCGCTCATCGTCGACCTGCTTCGTTACTGCAACGAGTCTGATGTCGGCGGGATCACGCCCCGAACGCAGGGCCGCGCCGGCCATGGTCTCGCGGACCCGTTCGACAGCATCCTTTATTGATGGCATGACGACTGCTTCCTTTCATCTCATCCTGAAAAACGGACAATGTTCAGACGCTTCATTGCCTGAACCACTTCCGCCAATGGCAGGCCGATGACGTTGGTACCCGACCCCCTGATTTCCGCCACAAATGATGCCGCTTTGCCCTGAATGGCGTACCCGCCCGCCTTGTCATAGGGTTCATCACTCGCTACGTACCAGTCGATCTCATCATCGTCGAGGTCTCTGAAGAAAACCGACGATTCGACAGCCCGCGTGATTTGCCTGGCTCCCCCTTCTCCGACGATGAAAAAGGCGGTGATGACGCGGTGCTCACGACCACTGAGCCTCCGGAGCATTGCCCGGGCGTTTTCGGGATCCGTCGGCTTTCCCAGGATCGTACCATCTACCACGACGATCGTGTCGGCGGCAAGAACCCACGCCCCGGGATGCCGGGCGGCAACGACCATCGCCTTCGTCCGGGCGAGCCTCAACGCGTGTTCAGCGGGGGTCTCGCCGTTTAGGTGATTTTCTTCCACGCCGCTTGCTTCGACAGTAAATTCAAGACCCAGTCCTGTGAGCATCTCGTTACGACGAGGCGACAGGGAGGCAAGTATGAATAGCCCGTTCATGCATATTCGCTTTTGACTTGTAATGATCATGGTTGTATATAATCCATGCGCCCGGATTATTCAAGAAGTCACGAACACCACGCACCGAGTCCCGACCGGGAGAGCCCTTTGAATTGTGTCAGTTCGAGGAGCATCGCGACGAGAAATCCCTGTCCCGGGCAAAGCGAGGGATCTTTGAGACTTCTCACATGCGTTCGAAGTGACGGGGGAACGTTCGAGCTGACGGGGAAGAGGTCGAAATGACACAATCGACAGGTTTTCGATAAAGGTCTCCGGGAGAGACAAGGGGTATCGCTGAATGTCGATTTTCCTGCCCATCTTTATCTTTGTCATGGGAGCATCCATCGGAAGCTTTCTGAACGTGTGCATTTTCAGAATTCCCGAGGGGAAGTCCATCGTTCTGCCCGCCTCCCATTGCATGGCATGCGGCGCGCCGCTGAAGCTGTATGACAACATTCCCATCATCAGCTATATCCTGCTCCGGGGATCCTGTCGGCACTGCGGAGCCGGGATTTCACCCCAGTATCCCGCCGTGGAGGCACTGACGGGGATCATGGCCCTGCTTCTGTATTTCAAGTACGGCGTTTCCTGGCACTTTCTGTTCACCTTTCTTTTTACGGCATCCCTGGTCGTCGTCACCGTCATCGATCTGCGGCACCAGATCATTCCTCACGTCATAACTCTGCCCGGGATTCCTCTCTGTTTCCTGGCTGCCGTTTTTTTTCTGGGGGTGAGCGCTCTGGATGCCTTCCTGGGCGTGATGATCGGTGCCGGCTGTCTTTACTTCGTCGCCGTCTATTATGAATGGATCACGGACCGGGAAGGCATGGGCGGCGGGGATATAAATCTCCTGGCCATGATGGGCGCTTTCCTGGGTTGGCAGTCACTTATATACATCGTTCTCGCCGCGTCACTGTCGGGAGCCGTCATCGGCATCGTCGCCATGGCGTGGAAAGGGAAAAACTCTCAATACGCCGTTCCCTTCGGACCTTTCCTGTCCATCGGCGCGCTGTCCTACCTTTTTGTCGGAGAATGGTTCCTGGCATTCATCGCGGGCCGCTGAGCCTGTACCGACCCTGCTGAACAGAGGCCCCTAAATCCGCGATTTCCGTTGATCTAGGGGCTCCATGCCCCGTGGTCAGTTCGGCATCAAGGCGGTCTTCTTCCGCATTGGTACTCCGGCCTGTAATCTCGGACGGCTCTTTGTTCTTACGACGCTCGATGCCTCCCGGAACCGCCACCTGAAACCGCCTCAATCCGGGGCGGTACGCATACAACACGCACTGTCATGCACCGAGTCAATTTCCTTGACTTGCACAGGTTCGTCGTATTATAAGCCCCTTGGTTATAATGCTGATTTACAGGGCACACCAGCGGTTGGCCATGGCGCCAACTTTTGCTTTTTTATGTGCCCGGGCGGACCACGGGATATGAGAAAAAAACTGGTAAAACTGCTTCTTGACGCGATACTCCGGTGCGTTGACAGGGGGAACCTGGCGCCCTGCCCCCTCCCCCCCATAGAAGTGGAGCTGCCCCGGGAGGGGGCCCATGGAGATTTCGCCTCCACCGTGGCCATGACCCTCGCTCCGATACAGAAAAACAACCCCCGTTCCCTGGCGCGGACAATTCTCGACGCGATCGATGACCGGGAAGACATAATCGACCGCATCGAAATAGCGGGACCGGGGTTCATCAATTTTTTTATCCGGCCTGATTACTGGCCGGAACTTCTGCGGGAACCCGACCGCCTCAAGGAACGTTTCGGTGAATCCTCCCTGGGGGCGGGAAAGAACGTCCAGGTTGAATTCGTCAGCGCCAATCCCACGGGGCCCCTTCATATCGGCCATGCCCGGGGAGCCGTGACGGGAGATGTCATCGCCCGCATTCTCGAGATTTCAGGCTACTCCGTGTCCCGGGAATATTACATCAATGACGCGGGCAACCAGATGGATCTTCTTGGAAAATCCATCTTCCACCGATACCGGGAACTCTTCGGGGACAAGGAACCTTTCCCGGACGACTGTTACCAGGGCGAGTACATCATCACCCTGGCCGGGGAAATCATGAATCGCGACGGAGCGCGCCACATGGACAGCGAGCCTGACGAGGCCGTCGCGTTTTTTACGGAATACGGCTGCGCCGCCATCATGGACGGTATCAGGGAAGACCTGGCAGCTTTCGGCGTCACCTTTGATCGCTATTTCAGTGAAAAAGAACTCTATGAAAACAACGGCGTGGCCCGGCTGATCGAGGAACTTCAGGAACGGGGTTTCGTCTACCGTGAAGGAGACACACTCTGGTTCAGGACCACCGATTTCGGTGATGACAAAGACCGGGTGGTGGTGCGTGATACGGGTGAACCGACCTATTTCGCCGCCGATATCGGCTATCACAAGAACAAGTATGATCGGGGCTTCGATACGGTCATCGACGTATGGGGCGCCGACCACCACGGCTATATTCCTCGCATGTACGCGGGCATACAGGCCATCGGCAAGGACAGGTCCGCCCTCCAGGTGGTCCTGGTACAGCTGGTGAATCTCCTGCGGGATGGTGTTCCCGTTGCCATGTCGACCCGGGCGGGGGAATTCGTCACCCTGAGGGAAGTTATAGACGAGGTGGGCCGGGACGCGGCGCGATACAACTTCCTGATGAGGCGGTCCAACAGTCACCTGGATTTCGATTTGGAAGTCGCCAAGAGGCAGTCACATGAAAATCCCGTCTATTACGTCCAGTACGCCCACGCCCGCATCGCGAGTGTCATGAGGACGGCCCGCGAGCGGGGCTTCGACATCCCTTCCTATGACGATGTGGACCTGGCACTGCTCTCGCTGGAGGAAGAACGGGAACTCGTAAAAACTATCGACCGGTTCCCCGATGTTGTCGAGGGGAGCGCCCGCAGCCTGGAACCCCACCGCATCCCCTTTTACAGCAACGATCTTGCATCGGCCTTTCACAGCTATTACAATAGAAACCGTATTATCGGCGAGGATGTGAATCTCAGCAGAGCTCGGCTTTTCCTTGTCAAGAATATCGGGGTGGTTCTGGGAAACGCCTTGAGACTGCTGGGAGTGACCGCTCCCGAACGAATGTAGTACGCGCGGAACCCCGTCCTTCAGAACAGCCCGAGGAGAATGTCCATGGCAGCGGCGAGGAGGAAAAAATCTTTCGAATTGAGCTTCGGCGCGCTGGGCATCACCATTCTCGTGGTGGGGATTTCTTTTCTGCTCCTTATCTCGTTTATTTCGGGACTCCTGGTGGGCCGCAACATCGAAAGCTATCCTGAAAAGATCGCCAGGGGTATTCCGTCGACGATCAGGGAAAAGATCAGCGGAAGTGAAGAGACCGTGCTGGTCGTGACGGAGACGCGAAACGATGTACCGCTGACCTTCTACAAGACGCTGTCCAAAGAAGGAGATGATGCGGTCGGCGCGATGCCGTCCCCCAGGGACCTTCCACCGGTTCGAACGCCGCCGCCGGCCGGGGCTGACTCACCGGTGACGGCCGTCGCGCCGTCGGCGCCGGGAGCATACACGATCCAGGTAGCGGCTTTCCGGGACAGGGCAAGCGCGGAAAGACTCCGGTCCCGGTTAGGGAAAATAAACAGCACCGCCCGTATTCATGAAAGCGACTCCCCGGGCCAGGGAACCTGGTTCCGTCTGCGGATCGAAGGGTTTGACACCCGTGAAGCGGCTCAGGGGGAGGCGCAGAGAATCGAGGCGGCTGTCAGGGGATTGAGCTGCCTCATTCTGAAAAATTAGCGGCTTTGTACCGGCTTGTGAAGGAAACCGTTCACCATGTTTGAGAACCTGACAGACAAACTTGACTCCATATTCAAGAAGCTCAAGGGCCATGGTGTGCTTGATGAAGAAAACATCAAGCTCGCCCTCAGGGACATCCGCATGGCCCTCCTCGAGGCTGATGTAAATTTCAAGGTCGTCAAGGACTTCGTGGAAGACGTGCGTCAACTGGCCGTCGGCCGTGAAGTACTGGAGAGCATCACGCCGGGACAGCAGATCGTCAGGATCGTCCATGACCGCCTCGTTGAGCTGATGGGCGACAGGAACACCTACCTCAAACTGGGATCGCGCCTCCCGGCTCCCATCATGCTGGTCGGCCTCCAGGGCTGCGGCAAGACGACCACGGCCGCCAAGCTGAGCCGCCTGCTTCAGAAGGATGGAAAGAAAGTCGCCCTCGTGTCGGCCGACGTCTATCGCCCCGCCGCCATCGAACAGCTCTCGATTCTGGGGAACAGGCTCGGTGCCCTCGTCTTCGAATCAGCCCGATCGGAAGACCCTGTTGCAATATGTGTCAATGCCCTTGAATTCGCGCGGACGGAAGGCTGTGACGTTCTGATTATCGACACGGCGGGCAGGCTGCATATCGACACTCCCCTGATGGAAGAGTTGATACGCATAAAGGCCGCCGTCAACCCCGCTGAAATTCTCCTGGTGGCCGACGCCATGACAGGCCAAGAAGCTGTTTCCGTAGCGGATTCCTTCAACAAAACACTGGCGATCGACGGTGTCATTCTCACCAAGGTTGACGGCGACGCCCGGGGAGGAGCGGCTCTTTCCCTGAAAAAAGTGACCGGAAAACCGATCAAGTTCCTGGGCGTGGGCGAGAAAATCGATGCCCTCGAAGTATTTCACCCGGAGCGGATGGCCTCCCGCATTCTCGGCATGGGAGACATCCTCACGCTCGTCGAAAAGGCCCAGACGACCATAGACGAACGGGAGGCACGGGAACTCGAAAGAAAACTCAGGAAAGACTCCTTCACGCTCGATGACTTGAAGACACAGATCCTCCAGATCAAAAAAATGGGTCCTCTCCAGGATATCCTGGGTATGATTCCGGGACTCGGCAAGATCAAGGCGCTGAAGAATGTCCGGGCCGATGAGGGCGAACTGGCAAAGGTGGTGGCCGTGATCGATTCCATGACGAAGAAGGAGCGTCTCGATTACAGGGTTCTCAACGGCAGCAGACGCAAGAGAATCGCCCGGGGAAGCGGTACTTCCGTTGAGGACGTCAACAAGGTGATCAAAAACTACGTAGCCATGAAAAAAATGATGAAAAAACTGACGAAGGGTGGTCGCAAATCTCTGTCGAGGGGGAATTTCCCCTTTTAATTGCCCTTTATTTGTGCTAGTAAATGGTGTTACTTGTTTTTACCGGGGGACACTGAACATCCCGAAACTATTGCTTTTGTAAAATACATCAGAACAAGGCAGGAATCTACCAGTATGGCGGCAAAAATCAGACTTACACGGATGGGAACGAAGAAAAAACCTTTTTACAGGATCGTCGTGGCCGATGGAGAATCTCCCCGTGATGGAAAGTTCATCGAAATAGTGGGCAATTATGACCCCCTGAAGGAACCGGCAGTCATAACCATAAAGGAAGACAGGATCGCGGATTGGTTAGCGCGCGGAGCGAAACCGACCCCGACGGTGAGCAGCCTCTTAAAAAAGAAAGGATTCGTCGCAGGGCAACAAGCATCGGTTACCCCGTAACAACCGGGCCGGCATACCCCTATTATTCAACAGACTGTGGAGGTTGACACGATGGAGGGTGGTACGATGAAGGATTTGATCAAGTATATCGCTCAGGCTCTTGTGGACCATCCTGACAAAGTCGATGTTTCTGAGGTGGTGGGTGAACAGACATCGGTCATTGAACTGAGGGTCACGAAGGAGGATCTGGGAAAGGTAATCGGCAAGCAGGGTAAAACGGCGAAGGCGATGCGAACGATCCTGAGTGCCGCCTCTTCCAAACTCCACAAAAGGTCGGTGCTGGAAATTATTGAATAGTTGAAAGACCTCATAGCTATAGGGAAAATCATAAAGCCCAGGGGCCTCAGGGGCCGTGTGAAGGCGGTTTCGTACATGGAATCGCCCGGTATGCTTGAGGACCGGCAGATGGTGCTTATCGGTACCGGCGACCAAGGCGCCTCCCCACATCGCATTAACAGTATCACCCTGCAGGGCAGGAATCTCATTCTCGGTTTCGACGGTATCGACACCATCGAAGCGGCTGAACCCCTCAAGGGCCGGCTCCTGTACCTGTCACGTCAATGGCTTCCCCCGCTTGAAGAAAACGAATATTACTGGAAAGACATCATCGGGCTGAATGTCATGACCGACAATGAACGAACGCTGGGTGTCATCACCGGCGTTCTGCCCACGGGCAGCAACGATGTCTATATCTGCCGCGGCGATGAAGGAGAACTGCTCATTCCCGCCCTGGAAGATGTCATTGTGGACATCGATATCCCGAAGGGCATCATGATTGTCAATCTGCCCGAAGAGCTGTAAAGGGAGCCATGCGATTCGACGTTCTCACCCTCTTCCCGGACATGTTCCGCTCACCCTTCGACGCGAGCCTGATCAGGAAAGCCGTCGACAGCGGCCTTATTGAGATAGAGGTTCACGACATACGGGACTATGCCCGGGGAAAACATCGGGTCACCGACGATGCCCCCTTCGGCGGAGGGGGCGGCATGGTTCTCAAGGTTGATCCCCTGGACCGGGCCCTTCAGAACATTCTTCCAGACCGCCGGGGCGCCTTGGTGATTCTTCTCTCGCCTCAGGGTGAGGTGCTGACACAGGAAAAAGTCGAGGAACTCAGCCGTCATGAACGCATAGTGCTGATCTGCGGCCACTATGAAGGTGTGGATGAGCGGGTATCCCGTTTCATCGCGGACCGGGAACTGTCCATAGGGGACTATGTTCTTTCCGGAGGGGAATGTGCCGCCATGGTCGTGGTCGACGCCGTCTCCCGCCTGGTGGAGGGGTTCACCGGGAACCGGGAATCCGTACTCCGTGATTCCCACACGACGGGGCTGCTTGAGGGTCCCCACTACACAAGACCCAGGACATACAGGGAATGGAGTGTCCCCGACGTTCTCCTTTCGGGCCACAAGAAAAACATCGATGATTGGCGGCGAAGGGAGGCCCTGCGGCGTACCCTCGAACGAAGGCCCGACTTGCTCGAAAAGGCATCCCTGACAGACGAAGACAGGACTATTCTGGAGGCTTTCAGAAATGAGCTGTCAGAGTAGCGACGTCCGCATCGCCCTTCTCCACCACCCTGTCTACAACAGGAAGGGCGATGTGGTGACCACGGCCGTCACGAACCTCGATGTGCACGATATATCGAGAATCGGGCGAACCTTCGGCGTCGCCCGGTTCTATATCGTCACCCCCTTCGAGATACAGCGTGATTTTGTAGGGAGAATCCTTTCCCACTGGCGTGAGGGATATGGCGCCTCCTTCAACCCCGCGCGAAAGGAGGCCTTCGACATAGTGGAGGTCAGGGCATCGCTGGAGGACGTCTGCCGGGAAATAGCAAGGACCGAGGGAACGCATGCCCGCCTGGTGGCCACCAGCGCCTCGAACCGAACCCCCGCGACAGGGTCCTGTGAGCGCTTGCGGAACATGATAGAAGAGGGCGACGGGCATTTCCTTATTCTTTTCGGAACGGGCTGGGGACTCGCGCAGGAGGTGATTGACCGGGCCGAGTTCACTCTTGAACCGATAGAGGGCCCCACGGGCTATAATCATCTTTCCGTGCGGTCGGCCGTTTCGATCGTCATGGACCGTCTTCTGGGACGGCACGACCGATGACATCCGGGGGGATCCCCACGACCTACCTGTCGTGAGCTTTTCGTGCTGTGAGACCCGGTTGAAAACCTGTCGATTGTGTCACTTCGAACGTTCCCCTGTCATTTCGCCCTCTCCCCTGTCACTTCGACCTCTCCCCTGTCACTTCGAACGTTCCCCTGTCACTTCGAACGCATGTGAGAAGTCCAAAAGATCCCTCGCGTTGCTCGGGACAGGGATTTCTCGTCGCGATGCTCCCCGAAATGACACAATGAAAGGTCTCGCTGCGTGAATTCGTGGGCCCGGAGCTGATGTTTCTTCCCGAAAAGATGCCCTGTCCTCCCTTCATCAAAGAGATCATCGATGCGTGAGGCCTTTCTTTTCCATTGACTTTTACCGTTTCTTTGTTCTATATGTTTGCACTTCCGGAATTGTGTCATTTCGGGGAGCATCGCGACGAGAAATGACAAACCAGGTCTCCAATTGTTACACGGCACGAGGAGGATTGTGTCCTATGAATGTTCTCGAGATGTTTGAAAAAGAACAGATGCGGACGGATATTCCCGGCTTCAGGCCCGGTGACACCGTCAAGGTACACGTTCGCATCGTGGAGGGCCAGAAAGAACGTATCCAGGTTTTTCAGGGTACTGTTATCAGAAAACGGGCGGGACGGAGCCGTTCGACCTTCACGGTACGGAAAATATCATCGGGAGTGGGTGTTGAGCGGACCTTCCCCCTTCACTCACCCGTTATCGAAAAGGTCGAACTGGTCATGCAGGGCAGAGTGCGGCGATCCCGCCTCTACTACCTGAGAAACCTCAGGGGCAAGAAAGCCCGTATCAAGGAGTTGGGCAGACTGTAAATGACGGAGTTTGAACGGCAGGGCCGGGCTCTCGGATTTGACCGCATCGCGGGGGTTGACGAAGCCGGGAGAGGCCCCCTCGCCGGCCCCGTTGCGGCAGCGGCGGTAATCCTTCCGCCGGGATATGAAAACGGCGACATACGGGATTCAAAGAAACTCTCCCCGGCCAAGCGGGAAAAGCTCTACCACCGCATACTCCTCGACGCCCTCTCGGTAAAAATCGCCTTCGTTGAACCCTCCGTCATCGATGCCGTCAATATCCTTCAGGCCACAGTGCTGGCCATGAGAAAGGCCGTTCAGGGACTCTCACCGCCTCCGGATTTTGTTCTTGTCGACGGATCGACCGCCATAAACCTTGACATTCCCCAGAAAACCATCATCAAGGGAGACTCCCGGAGTGTCTCCATAGCCGCTGCTTCCATCATCGCCAAGGTTTCCAGGGACCACCTCATGGATCGCTATCACGTACAGTATCCTCAATACAACTTTCGCAGCAACCGCGGATACGGGACCAGGGAACACCGGGAGGCCATAGGGAAGCATGGAATCTGCAAAATCCACAGAAAATCTTTTAACATCAAAATCGAACAACCGTCGTAAAGGAAGAGTGGGAGAACAGATCGCCCTCGAGTTCCTCGTCAGGAGAGGCTACCGCATCGTGGAGAGGAATTACCATTGCATTTTCGGGGAAATTGATATTATAGCCCGTGACGGGAGTGAACTGGTCTTCGTGGAGGTTAAGAGCCGGCGATCGGATATCTTCGGTCTGCCCGAACTTTCCGTGGACCTGAAAAAACAGCGAACGCTCTCGCGAGTGGCTGTCAACTACCTGCAGCAGAAGGGTCTCCTCGAAAAGGAAGCACGCTTTGACGTCCTGGCAATTCAGACGACGGCCCGAGGCAACCACGTGCATTATATCCCCAACGCATTCGACATGATCCTCTGACAAAGCACCGGACATGAAACAGGGAACACTATTCATCGTCGCAACCCCCATCGGCAATCTCGAGGACATAACGCTCAGGGCGATCCGCGTTCTCCGGGAGGTTGATCTCATCGCCGCCGAGGATACGAGGCGCACTGCGATCCTCCTCCGCCACTACGGCATTGAAACGCCCGTCACGAGTCTTCACGACCACAACGAACGCGAAAAAAGCGGCACCCTCGTCTCAAGGCTGATCCAGGGATCGTCAATCGCCTATGTGTCCGACGCGGGAACGCCGGGTATTTCCGACCCCGGTTTTGTTTTCCTCAGGGAGGCCCTGGCCGGTTCGATCGAGGTAGTCGCCATACCGGGCCCCTCATCGGTTATCGCCGCTCTCAGCGTGTCCGGTCTCCCTATGGACAGCTTCAGCTTCTTCGGATTTCCGCCGTCACGGTCGGCAAAACGACGTCAATTCCTGGAATCTTTAGAGGAAAGAACCGAGACGCTTGTATTTTTTGAATCGCCCCGGCGGCTTCAGTCGAGTCTTCGAGACATGCTGGAGATTCTCGGCAATCGCGAGATAACGATTTCCAGGGAACTGACGAAGCTTCACGAAGAGACGATGCGGGGCACCCTGTCGGCCGTCATGGAGCGGATCGGTGACGCTCCCGTCAGGGGCGAGGTTACCATGGTCTTGGAAGGAAACCGGACGGGCCCGCGCCGACCGTCACCGGAAGCCCTGTGGGGACTCTATCTGGACGCCGCGAAAGACGGAGCGCTGTCCACCAGGGACGGGGTGGCCCGGGTGGCCCGGGAAACGGGGATACCGAAAAAAGACGTGTACCGGATCGTGCTGGAGAATCTGAAAGACCGATAAAACAGGCGTCACCTGTCAGACCCCCGTTCCCTCTCAAAAAGCTCTGGCATGGACGCCCGCATAAATGCTATGGTGATCAACAGTTTATAATCACACAAACGTCGGAGGAATGAATGATTCAATGGTTTAAAAAGAGAGGGACCCTCTCTTTCTTTCTTGTTGCCCTCCTGGTCCTGCTGATCGGCGGTGCCTATCTCCGAAGTATGCCCGCCCTTTCCGCGGAAGCCGAAACATATCAAAATCTCAAAAAATTCGGAGAGATTCTTGACCTCATAGAAAGAAACTATGTTGAGGAGGTCGACCCGAATGAACTTCTACAGGGGGCCATTGAAGGAATGATGAAAACCCTGGATCCTCACAGCACCTACATGACAGAGGAAATGTACCGGGAATTGCAGGTGGATACGAGAGGCGTGTTCGGCGGCCTCGGAATTGTCATCTCGATGAGAAATGAGGTTATCACCGTGGTGGCTCCCCTCGAAGACACGCCTGCCTTCAAGGCGGGAATTATCACCGGTGACGCCATCGTCAGGATCGACGGCACGGATACGGCCGGCATGACCATCATGGAAGCGGTTCAAAAGCTTCGAGGTCCCAAAGGTACGGACGTGACCATAAGCATTATGAGGGATGACTTCGATCAACCGAAGGACTTCACCATAACCAGGGACATCATCAAGGTTCAGAGCGTCAAGCACCGGGTCTTGCACGATGACATCGGATACATCCGGATCTCGTCCTTCCAGGAAAACACGACGGATGACCTGAAAAAGACACTGGCCGCCCTGCGCGCCCAAGAGACACCGCTGCGGGGCATCATTCTGGATCTGCGCAACAATCCCGGCGGGCTGCTTGACCAGGCTGTGAGTGTGTCCGACCTGTTTTTGAAAACAGGAGTCATTGTCTCCACGAAAGGAAGAGGCGACAAGAACATCGAGAAGGTGTACCGGGCCCGGGACTATGGGACAGAACCGGAGGCGCCGATGATCGTCCTTGTCAATGGAGGAAGCGCCAGCGGCTCCGAGATCCTGGCGGGGGCCCTCCGGGACAATAACCGGGCGCTCCTCCTGGGAACGCAGACATTCGGCAAGGGTGTCATGCAGGTTATCATTCCGCTCCGTGACGGCTCGGCCGTAAAACTGACCACGGCAAAATACTTCACGCCCAGCGGTGTGTCCATTCAGGCAAAGGGTCTGAGCCCTGATTTTGTCGTAGAATACCGGCGGCCTGATCAATCCCCCGATACTGAACGGCTCCAGCTTCGCGAAAAGGACCTGGAGGGACACATCAGGGGAGACTATCCCCAGGAGGACGAGAGCATCCCGAACGGACCCGGTGATTTTTATCAGCCTGATACGGGCGAGTTCATCATTGACAACCAGATGCAGCGGGCCATCGACCTCATCAGGAGCTGGGAGATGTTTCAAAAAACGCAGAAGGGTTAAAATACGGTAACACTCCGGGGTGAAAAAAAACAGTCGGAAACGACGGAAGAAGAGCGGCTCTTTCACGCGGCTGCATCTCCTCTCGTTACTGGTGATTCTCGCTTTTGGAATATCCTTTGCATTTTTTCTCTACAGTCACAGAGAACAGCCGGAACCCCCGGTGGAAAGGACCGGGCCGTCGGTTTCAGGGGATATAAAAAAAATCGATCCGCCGCCGCGGGCACGCGAGGACGCCCCCAGACGTTTCATGGCCCTTGTCATCGACGACATCGGTTATGACATGACGGCCGTGGACACTCTTCTGGCACTGAATATCCCCATAACGTTCAGCGTACTTCCGCACTGCCCCTATTCCGCCGTCTCCGCCCGCAGAGCCCACGAGGCGGGCCACGAGGTCATCCTCCACCTCCCAATGGAGCCTCTGGGGTATCCGGACGCCGACCCCGGTGAAGGTGCCCTGCTGGTCGGCATGACACGGCGGGAAATACTGAAAACGGTCGAGTCAAACCTCCGGTCCGTCCCCTATATTTCAGGAGTCAATAATCACATGGGTTCACGCTTCATGGAGCATGAAGACAAGCTGATCGCCATATTCAGCGAGCTGAAAAAAAGGAGACTCTTTTTCCTGGACAGCCTTACGTCTCCCACGACAAAGGGACGGTCGGCGGCGAACACCGTCGCTATCGACTACATTACGCGGGACATCTTTCTGGACAACAGCAGAAACAGGGAAGACACCTTCAAGGCTCTGCTGAAACTCCTGGATATGGATAATCATTGGACAACGCTCGTTGTCATCGGCCATCCATACCCGAGCACCCTGGAAGCACTCGAACGGGCTCTGCCCTATTTCGCAGAGAGCGACATCGAGACGGTGCCGCTCTCTCACATTATCAACCGCTGCATGCCATGATACCGATCCGCCCCATCCGTCTATTGCGGTCACTTATCCTGCTTCTGTTCCTGCTTTCAGCGGCGGGCTGCGCGCACTTTAACGACATCGCCGCCAGGGCTGACAGACCGGGTCTTCGCGCCGACGCTTATTACCACTATACCCTCGGGGTTCTGCACAATCTGGCCGGAGAGTTCGAACCGGCCCTGGAAGAGTTCGACCGCGCGCTCCGGCATGATCCTGAGTCACCCTACCTCATGACTGAAAAGGCGACTACCCTGCTTCAAATGAATGACACGCGGGGGGCCGTCACGATCCTGGAAGCGTCCCTGCAGCGGCATCCGGAATACGTGGATACCCACATATTGCTGGGGAGGCTCTATGAAAGAGCCGGCGCCCGGGAAAAAGCCATCAGCCATTACCGGACCGTGATCGGCCTTGAACCCCATATGGCCGACCCGTACCTTCTGCTGAGCCTCCTGTATAAAACCGGCGGCGACTATGACCAGGCCATCGCGACCCTTCAGGAACTGCTCGAGAGGGATCCCGAGAGCTACATAGCCGCCTATCAGCTCGCCCATCTGTACATGGAAACGAGGCAGATGAAAGAGGCCAGGCACTGGCTGCACCACACGATGAAGGTGAAGCCCTCCTTCGACTCGGCTCTCACCGACCTGGCTCTCATTTCTGAAATCGAAGAAGACGAAGAACGGGCCATTGAGCTGTATCGTGACTACCTGAAGTCCAACCCCCAGGATGCAGAGGTACGCCTCCGGCTCGGCCGGTTGCTTCTCAGGCGGGAAAGCTACAGTGACTCGGCCCGGGAGTTCGAAGAAATAATCCGGGTCCAGCCTGAATTTTCAGAAGCTCGGTTCTCTCTGGCCCTGTCCTACCTTTTCGGAAACAGAAACATTGAAGAAGCGGCGGAAATATTCGGGGACCTCCTGGAGGAAAGCCCCGAAAACGACAGGATCCGATACTTTCTCGCGTCCTCATTACAGGAGCTGAAACGCTCCGGCGAGGCCCTGGATCATTTCAGCCGTGTGGATGCCCTGTCCGATCTCTTCGCGCCTTCCCGTATCCAGATGGCCCTGATACTCGATCACGAGGGGCGCGCCGAGGAAGCTATCGACAGTATCTATGACGCCATTACCCTCAAGGCGGATGACCCTGATTTATACAGGCTCCTGGCATCATTGTACGAAGAATCGGGAAAACCCGACCGGGCTCTGATGATTTTAAAGGAAGCGCTCGATGCCGTCCCTGAAAACCCCGACATCCGCTACCGCATCGGTCTGCTCTATGAACGAACGGGACACTTCGAAAAAGCCATCGCGCAGGTAAAGGAAATCCTCGAACATGACCCCCTGAACGCGGAGGCTATGAACTTTATCGGATACAGTTACGCCGACCGGGGAATCAATCTCGATGAAGCGGAAAAGCTTATTACGGAAGCGCTCCGGCTGAAACCCGGAAGCGGCCACATCATCGACAGCCTGGGCTGGGTGTATTTCAGGCAGGAACGGATTTCCGAGGCCATTCAGTATCTCGAAGAGGCCCTGAGTCTTCTCCCCGACGACCCGACAATAGCGGAACACCTCGGCGATGCCTACAGGGCGGCGGGAATGATCGAAAAGGCCCTGGAAACCTACGGCAAGGCTCTCGATAACAACCCGGACAATCAGGAACTGCGGGAAAAAATCGACCGCCTCAGGGAACAACCGAAGCGCTGAGGATAACGGCTTCACGGCTTGAGACCTTTCATTGTGTCATTGAGAGGAGCATCGCGATTTTGTTATTTCGAGGAGCATCGCGATTGTGTCATTTCGAGGAGCGAAGCAATTTTGTCATTTCGAGGAGCGAAGCGACGAGAAATCCTGATGATGGCCGTTAGTGAAAGATTTCTCCCTTCGGTCGAAATGACAAAAATGGCTGGTATTCAAGCTTACCCCTTGTCATTTCGAGGAGCGCTTTAA
>JALOBE010000028.1 GCA_023228425.1 Syntrophales bacterium | reverse complement strand
TGCGGCGTACCACTAAGTACGCCTCATTCCTCAGGATTTGCGCGCCTTGCCTGCGGAGCTTTTTACGAAGCCATCCTCAACCAGATGTTTTTCGACTTTTTACGGGACCGTCAGTCTTCGTACGCCCCGGCCGGCCGACAACCACTTACAAAGCCTCCCTCCATCGGACGTTTTTCGACTTCTTTACGAGTTCATCATCCGGTGGTTCCGGCCCCTTTTTACGGGTTCATCAGCGTTAAACCCATATTACTACACCGTAATGCACCATCGGGCAAGAGCCAAATTGACATCCCCGGGCGGGGGATGCCTCCGGAACCCGGTACCGGAGGGCTTCTTCCGAGCCGCGTTGTTGTTGACAAAAACAGTGTCTCTGTGGCAGGTGTCATGCGACTGTTCAGGGAAAACGCAAAAATACTGAAGGAGGGACGTGGAATGAAAGCGGTTGAGAACCCGGTTTGCCCCGTCGTTACGACAACCGATGAAATATGCCGGCTGTTCGTCGATAACGCCCATGGATCCATGTGCGTCGTTCAGAAAGGCCACATCTGTTTTTCTAATCCGGGAGCTCTGGAGATAACCGGTTTCTCGCGACGGGAACTTCATGGGGCTCCCCTGACGCGCATTATACACCCCCGTGACCGGAAGTTGGTTCACCGACGGCATCTCCTTTTCATGGCGGGATCGGGCACTGTCAAAGGTACTTGTAATCACCGGATTGTTGACAGGTCAGGCCGGGTCCGGTGGCTGGAGGTCAAGGCGATCAGGATTATCTGGCAGGGGGAACCGGCCGCACTTCTCCTGGCCGGCGATGTGAGCGCCATGAAAAAGGTCCGGGAGGACCTCCGCAAAAGCGAGAGAGAGCTGCGGGAAACGGTGATCATGTTAAAGCACAAAGAAAAAGAAGCGCTGCTGAAATCGAGTCACATTGAAACCATGAAGAGGGCCCATCGCTGGATGAACAGTTACAGGGACGACGCTGTCACGGAAGTCGGGAAGAACGTGTTATTGAACGTTCATGAAAATATTTTTCCCCTGCTGAGACAGATACAGCTCCATAACGGCGATGACAGGACAAACTCCCTTGTCGATCTTGTCAGGATCAATCTTTGCGAGATTATATCGCCCTTTACGAAAAACATATCATTGAACCGATACACCTTGACGAAACAGGAACGCCAGGTGGCCATTCTTATCCTGCAGGGATTTAAAACCCTTGAAATCGCTCAGAGACTGGGACTGTCCAGGCGCTCGGTGGAGTACCATCGCTACAAGATCAGGAGCAAGCTGGGATTGTGCCACACAAAGACAAACCTGAGGACGATGCTGCTGTCCCTGGGGCGGGAGTGATGTTGTGCTCCATTTGAAAAGCGCTGCAAACTACTGTTTTTTCGTGACAGAAATTCCAGCATAATCAGGCGTTGCCATGTCCGGGGGTTCCTGTATAGTTCCGTCGTTGCGGAATGGCGCCACCAGCGGATATTGAAGCGGGAAGGTGCTTGTCGCGGTCACAATTCCGACGGCTTCGTACAAAGCTCCCCGGCTCGCCTCCGGAGTACCGCACAGTACGCCTCATTCCTCAGGATGTGCGCGCCGTGCCTCGGGGAGCTCTTTACTAAGCCGCCCTCTATCAGACGCTTTCCTGACTTTTAAGGCAACGCTGCTCCCATCTCCGGAATTGTGTACTTAATGATGTCACATACTTGCTCCTCATGGTACGCAGAAGTCGAAAAATAGCGAATTTTGAAAATCGAGCCCAATATTTCCAATGCGTTACAAAGCTTCTTTTGGAAAATTTGGACTTTTTACGGAACCATCAATTCTGAATACACAAGGAGGTTGTGTCATGACAGATCTGATCAGGACAATGGTGAAGGCGCTGGTGAGTAACCCGAAACTGGTGGAGATTTCGGAAATGGCCGGAGAGAATGTGTCCGTTTATGAATTGACGGTAGCCAAGGAAGACCGGGGGCGGATTATCGGGAAACAGGGGCAGACGGTGAAATCAATGCGGACCATTTTGAATGCCGTTTCATCGCGGTCGAACCGCAAGGCGGTCCTGGAAATCGTCGAGTGACGGGACCATCTTCCTCCAGGCTCGTACAGGGCGGATTCTTCCGGTCGGTCTTGCGAAACGGGTGTCTTCGGAGTATTCTGGCGTAAAAGGCTCACGGGCAGGGGCCGGATCACGGCCCTCCGGACCCGGACGCGCGAGAGAGGCCTTCAGCGATGGAACTCACCATGCGGGGACTGACCCTGGACAGTGCGCTGTCGAAGGAATGGATCGAGACCGACGGCCGCGGCGGATACGCGTCCAGCACGATTCTCAACTGCAACACGAGGAAATATCACGGCCTTCTCGTCTGCCGTCTGCCCGGGTCAGGCGGCCGGTGTGTCCTCCTCTCGAAGCTCGAAGATTCAATCATCACAGGCGGAAAGGAAATCAGTCTTTCGATGCACCAGTATCCCCTGGTGCTGGTTCCCGGGGAACTCAAGGCCTTCGCTCGTTTTTCAATGGACAGCCACCCGAGATTCTTGTACCGGGCGGGTGCCGTCGGTATGGAGAAGGAGATCCTGCTTCTCCGGGGCATGAACACGCTGCTGGTCCGGTATCGATACGGGAGCGGTTCCGGACCGATCCTTCTGAGGGTCAAGCCGTTGCTGGCCTTCAGGGGGATTCACGAGCTGTCGAAGGAGAATCCCTTCTTCCGAACCGAACTGGAGATGTCCGACAGGGGATTTTCCATCGCGCCCTATGCCGCCATGCCCGGGCTGCACGTGGGAACCGGGGGAGCGATGAGGGTTATGCCGGGGGCCTTCTGGTACCGGAACTTCGAGTATCTCCTGGAGATGAAGCGGGGGTTTCCTTTCCGTGAAGACCTCCTGATGCCCGCTATCCTGGAGTGCGGGATGGAACCGGGAACCTCCAGAATACTTTCCTTTTCCCTGGACGAGGTGGAGGACTCCGGGCGACTGTGGACCCGGGAGATTCAGCGCCGCCGGCGCAGGCGGCGGTCCCGGGAAGAACGCGCCGGGGACCGGAACCATCTCCCGGCTTGCCTCGGCAAAGCGGCGGACTCTTACCTGGTGAAAGACGCTGCCGGGACACCATCGGTCATAGCCGGGTATCACTGGTTCTACGTGTGGGGCCGTGACACCCTTATCAGTCTTCCCGGCCTGACCTTCCGCCGGGGAATGATCCGTGAAGGCATTGAGATTCTGAAGGCCATGGCGCGCCTTCGGAGAAATGGCCTGATACCGAACTGCCTGTCTGACCGCTCCGGGGAAAACGCCTATAATTCGGCCGACGGGTCGCTCTGGTATTTCTGGTGCCTTCAGGAACTTGTGGAGGCCTCCGGCGATATGGGGCTTATCAAAAGGTTTTTCTGGCCAGTCATGAAGGACATCCTGTCCCGGTACCGGGATGGAAGCGCAGCCCCTGCGGCGCTTCTCGAAAACGGGCTTGTCACCGTGGGTGACGCGACGACCCAGCTTACCTGGATGGATGCGGTCGTGGATTGTGTTCCCGTTACTCCCCGGGGGGGCTGTCCCGTGGAAATCAACGCGCTCTGGTTCAACGCCCTGTCCTTCATGAGGGACGTTTCGCGGGCTTTGGACATGGATCCGGGGTTCGACGCGGCCTCCCTGATTGAGAAAACCAGGAAGTCCTTCAATGATCTCTTCTGGATACCGGGCGGTAACTACCTTGCCGATGTGTGCAACACCACCGACGGTTCCCGGGATGAATCGGTGCGACCGAACCAGATTTTCGCCGTGTCTCTTCCCTGTTCGCCCCTCGAGGACCGGGAGCGGGCCCGACAGGTGGTCGCGAAGGTGACGGACGAGCTGCTTACCCCCTGTGGATTGCGCACCCTGTCGCCCCGGGATCCCCGGTACCGGGGCAGGTACGAAGGAGACGCGGCGTCCCGCGACAGGGCCTATCATCAGGGAACAGTCTGGCCCTGGCTCCTGGGGCATTACGGAGAGGCGCTGTTGAAAACGGCGGAAAATAAGGCCGCGGCCCGGAAGACTCTCAGAACCATTCTTTCACAATTCGAAGGCCATCTCCAGGATGCGGGTCTGGGGCATGTCTCGGAGGTTTTTGACGGCGACGAACCTCATCGTCCTTCAGGATGCATCGCCCAGGCCTGGAGCGTGGCTGAACTGATCCGCCTGTCGCGGCTGGTGCAATCGAGGCGGACTCGTGCATCCCGGGGAGTGTCCTGAAAGGCCTTCGTTTTTGATGTCCCCGAGCCCTGAAAACCGTCCGGGTTGCTTTTCAATCACAAAAAGGTGAACAATGCCGGGGAAGAGCCGTCGGGACATAATAACCCCGAATCCGTGCCGGTTCATCATGAGCAACAAATGGGCGGGAGAAGGAAAATCGAGAACCGATTCCGTCAGATACCGGTAGGCGTCGCGGTTTCCCGACAGGAGCCCGCCGATGAGGGGGAGAACCCTCGCGAAATAGACCAGGTACAGGGCGCGCAGGAGAGGGTTTTCAGGAAGCGCGAATTCCAGGATCATCGCCCGCCCTCCCTGAACGAGCACCCGGCGCAGTTCGTCGAAAAACCCGTCGGGGCTTTTCATGTTTCTGATACCGAAGGCGACCATGGCGCGATGAATCGATCCGCTTTTCAGAGGTACCGAGAGGGCATCGCCGATCAGGAAAAGGGCCCGCCGGGAATGACCCCGTGACTTGCTTTTCCGTGACGCGACGGCAATCATTTCACGGGACAGGTCAATCCCTGCGATCCGGCAGGATGCGCCCGAAAGGGCCGCTATGGCGAGGTCTCCCGTTCCGGTGGCGACGTCCAGGACGGTGTCGCCGTCTTCGATGGCAAGCTCCCGCACGGCTGCCCTCCGCCAGGACCGGTCGATGCCCAGTGACAGGATCCTGTTCAGCCTGTCGTAAGTGGGGGCGATCCCGTCAAACAAGCCCCCCATGGTTGAGGGTTCCTTGTCAAGCATCCGGCACCTGCCGCGAGATGAGATGAAGAACCCTTATAGTGCCGGAATGGCGGAAGGTCAAGGCCCCGGCACAGGCCATCGGGGCGATCCCGCTTTTGAGCCTTGATTTTGTTGTCATTCCTGCCGTATAGATAACAACGGCTCTGAACAATCGCGGATTCCGGAGGTAGCCATGAAGATATGCCGTGTTTCTGAAATGAGAGGACTTGACCGGGAGGCCGTCGAACAGTACGGAATAGACGAAATGCTCCTCATGGAAAATGCCGGAGGAGCGACCGTGTCCGTCATGGCCCGTGAGCTTGGTCGGCTTGCGGGGAGAACAATCACCCTGGTCTGCGGTGGGGGAAACAACGGGGGAGACGGCTTCGTTATCGCCCGGAAACTCCTGTCCGCCGGTGCTCTTCCCCGGGTCATCATCGCGGCTGACTCCTCGAAATACCGCGGTGCCGCGGCCCGCAACCTGCGCGTGATTGAAAATCTTCCCCTTCAAAGGGTGATCTTTGAGGGTCTTTCGTCGGTGCTTCCCCTTCTCGAAGAGTGTGACGCCGTTGTGGATGCTCTCCTGGGCACCGGTATAGACCGCCCGGTCCGGGACGGCTACGCCGACCTCATCGATGCTGTGAACGCGTCAGGGAAGCGGGTTTTCTCCGTCGACATTCCGTCGGGCGTCAACGGTGACACGGGAGCGGTCATGGGAACCGCCGTCAGGGCATCCTGCACGGTCACCTACGGGTTGCCGAAAATCGGCAATCTCCTCTATCCGGGATACGCCCTGGGCGGAAAGCTTTTCCTCAGCCATATCTCCTTTCCGCCCGATCACTACTCACGGGAATCGCTGAAGATCGCCCTGAATGAACCGCCGGTCCTGCCGACTCGCGACCCGGCGGGGCACAAGGGCGATTTCGGGAAAGCCCTTTTTATTGCCGGCGCCGCGGCCTATTACGGGGCGCCCCTCTACTCGTCATTGGCCTTTCTTCGCGCGGGCGGCGGCTATTCACGTCTGGCGGCTCCGAAATCCATCATTCCTTCCCTTGCCACGCAGGGGAGCGAGGTTGTCTTTGTCCCCCAGGAAGAAACCGCCGCCGGAAGCATAGCCGCATCGAACGCGAAGGCCCTGCTGAACCTGTCGGACGAGGCGGACATGGTTATCATCGGGCCGGGGATTTCTCTTGATGATGAAACACAGCGCCTGGTTCTTGACCTGGCGGCCCGTATAGGGAAACCGGTTCTTTGTGACGGCGACGGCATAACGGCGCTTTGCCGTGATCCCGGCGTTCTCAAAAGCAGAACCTCATCCACGATTCTCACTCCCCATCTCGGAGAATTTTCCAGGATCACAGGAAAATCAGTCAACGAGATAGAAGCCGACAGGATCGGGTGCCTCCGGCAGGCCGCCGCCGAGCTGAAGGCTGTTGTGGTCATGAAGGGTGCCCACTCCCTCATCGGGCTTCCTGACGGAAGGGTCCTCATCAATACGACGGGCAACCCGGGAATGGCCACGGCCGGCTCGGGCGACGTCCTGGCGGGAACCATCGCCGCCATGCACGGTCTCGGACTTTCGCCGGACGAAGCCGTTGCCAAAGGCGTATTCATCCACGGTCTCGCGGGAGACCTGGCGGCTTTGAAAAAAGGGGAGGACGGTATGACAGCCCGGGACATCCTGGACTGTCTTCCTGAAGCCCTCGCCTGTGACCGCCGGGGACTCGATGAACGGCTCCAGGAGCGCTACGGGATAGAAACCGTCTATTGTTGAACCCCGGCCGCTACGGGCCGCCGAGGTTGAAGGCGTACTGAAGCGTCACGTACACGAGATAGATGGACAGCAGCCAGATTCCCTGCCACCGTTTGAAGGTGCCGTCCCGGTTCATGAAGATGAAGAACCGGAAGGAATAAAGGATTACAAGCATGGCCGGGAAGTGAAAAATGAAAAAGGTCGGTGGAATAGACAGGGGACTCACGGCGGCTGAGGCACCGATAACGAAGAGACAGTTGAGGACGTCGGCGCCGACGATGTTCCCCACCGTTATTTCCGGATGTCCCTTGCGAACGGCGGCTATGGCCGTCATGAGTTCCGGGAGTGAAGTTCCCAGGGCCACCATGGTGGCGGCTATGACATCATTGGGAACACCGACCCGGAAGGCCGTTTCCGTGGCACAGGGAATAAGTACCCTGGCGCCCGCCAGGACGAGAACGAGGCCCGGGATGATCAGAATCCAGGATCTCGGGGTGTCCATCGTTTTCAGCGGTTCGGTCCCGCCTCCCGCCGGGATGACCGCGGAACTCCGACGAGCCCAGTGGACGGAAAGTGCCATGTACGCCATGAGCATGACAAGAAAGATCACGCCTACCCAACGATACAGCGTGGGTTCGGCGGGGCTTCGGTACCAGGAGGCGAGGGCAAACACCACCAGGAGGGTAGCCGTGCCCACCTGTACCCAGCCCGTACGGTTGAGGATAAACCGGTCCGCGGGAGTAACGGCAAAAATGCAGGTGAGACCAAAGATCAAACCCGTATCCGCGATAATCGAACCGACGGCGTTTCCGAGGGCAAGTCCGCCGTCACCCATCCAGGCGGCCATGACAGACACGGAAGCTTCAGGGGTGGTCGTGCCCAGGGACAAGATCGTCGCGCCGATGACAATGGTGGGAATCCGGGTTTTCAATGCCAGAGACACGACGCCGTCGATCATCCAGTCCGCGCCCTTGGAAAGAACGATGATGCCGGCCAGGGTTATGACGATAAGAACAGCGACGTGAGCGTCTCCGAGGGCTGCCGAGAGGTACTCTGCGTCGTACAGATAACGAAGTATATTCATGGCCGGTACCGCTACGGCTCTCCTGGTGCCGAGTCCCGTTCCCGCACGCTTTTGTGGTACATATCCCGGTACGCAGCCAATTCACGGGCCTGTTCAACGGGAAAGACCAGATCCGCCAGGTCTTCCGGGGTACAGTCGAGATGCGAAAACAGCCTCTCCTCGACACGGAGGCACTGCCTGAACAGGGAACGGATCATGTTCCTGCGGTTACGGTCCGTACCGTATCGCGCCATGATATACCGGAGTCGGTCGGCCAGAGAGCCGATGCGGGTATGGATGACTCTCTTGTCGGCATAGTGAACGATTTCCTCTTCTCGGACAGGAGTGCCGTCTGCCTGTTCAACCAGTCGAACATGCTGGGCGACAACACGGCTCACCTCGGGATATCCAAGGCTGCGGACAAATTCGCTCCCCGTCGCAGCATGGTTCTCCCCTGTTTCGATGCTTCTGCTTTTGGTTATGTCGTGGAGAAGCGCACCCGCGACGACCAGGCTGCGGTTGAGGATAATGCCGCGGTCGGCAAGCAGGTCCGCAAGCGTCGCGGCCACACGGCAGACCTGGATAGAATGGGCGGCAATATGCTCCATCATGGCCGTGTCCACCATGATCCGGTAGCAGGTTTCCCTGTCTGGTATGGGGCAGGAGGTGCCGTTCACGCTTCCCTACCTATCAGAGGGCCCTTTCTGTGTCCACATAAAAAAGTGAACTTCTCTGAACGGAATTCAACACCCCTGTCCTTTTTCCCGTATAAAAATATGCAAAAAAAGTTTGACTTTGTCATAAATTCAGTTTATGGTGCGTACCGTGTATACACAGTATTTTTTGCCCCCGGCAGAGGAAGCAGAGATAAAAAGTTGGGTTTCGTCGTTTTGATGTAAGAAGTGAACCACCATGCTTGTCGCAAGCAATGGTGGTTTTTTTCTTAGTTCAAGAAAGCGATCCGGCTTTTATATACCAGTGAGGAGGGTGCAATGATGGCAGAAGGAACGGTAAAATGGTTCAACGAAAAGAAGGGGTTCGGGTTCATCGAGAAAGATGACGGCGGAGATGTTTTTGTACATTTCAGCGCGATCCAGAGTACCGGATTCAAAACCCTTTCAGAGAACCAGCGGGTAAGCTTCGAAATCGAACAGGGCCCGAAGGGGCCGGCGGCCGTCAACGTAAAGGTCCTGTAAGAGAAGCGGATCACGAAACAGGAAACGGTGCCGCGGTGTTCAGAAAAGCCTCGGCACCGTTTTCTTGCAGGGTCTCCGCCCGCTTGTCCGTCCCGGCGCGGCCTACGAGGTGAAGAACGACAGAAACGAACGCGCTTTCTCGAGCAGCGGTTTCTTGATTTTCACCGTCAAGTACAGGTCCCCCGGCGGCGCTCCCCCCGATCCTTCCTCACCCATTCCCGCGAGGCGCATCTGCTGTCCGTCCTTCACCTGCGGGGGAATGCTGATAAGGACATCCTTATCACGGTTCCTGATATAATACCTGACGGTATCCCCTCCGGCCGACCGGCGCGGGGTTATTCGCAGGGTGTCTCTGATGTCGGCCCCCGCCACGGGGAGATCCATACCGGTCATTTTTCTGAAAATGTGGCTTGCAAACCGGGCGGCGCCCCGTGACTGGACGGAAACACTCCCCCGGCGGGGATGATGGCCCGTCCCGAAGGATCCCGTGAAAACAAATCCCTGTCCGGGGTTTTGCGAACTGCCGAAGGTAAAGGTCCGCCACTGGGCACCGTTTCCCTGTCTGAACAGCTCTTCAAATCCCCGAAGTCCGAAAGCCCTCGAGAGTTCCTCAAAAACACTCTGAATGTCCGATCCGCTGAAAATATCCTGTTGCGACCAGGATTGGCGGAAACGATCATGGGCACCTGGACCGTAACGATGCCTGAGGGCGTCATATTCACTGCGTTTTGACCTGTCGGACAGTACGGCGTATGCCTCGTTGAGCGCCTTCATTTTTTCGGCGGCCTGAGGATTGTCTCCGTTCCGGTCGGGATGGTGGGCGAGAGCGCCCTTCCGGTACGCCGCCTTGATGTCCTGTTCGGAGGCCGAGGGATCGACCCCCAGCACGCTGTAGTAATCACTCCTGTCCATTGGAAGCCTGTTCCTTCACAGGAAAGTCCGATCCCTGCCGGGAATCCCGCGTGAACCGGATATCATGTCAGCAGCGGCAGGATCCGCATCCGGCGGCTCCCGACAGGCTCGATGATATGTTGTAGCCGGAACCCCACTCTGTTTCGATAAAATCGATGGTGACGGGTTTCGCGTCTTCGAGAAGGCCGGTTTCCATAACGAAGGTAAGTTCATCTTTTGTGTAGACGTTGTCGGTCTCGCGCGGCTCATCCAGAGCCATCGCCAGGGAGGGCCCGCCTCAGCCGCCGGCGTTCAGGTAGACCCTGACACAGGGTTTTTCGTCCCTGCCCGTGAAAAGTTGCTTTATCATTTCAACAGCTTTATCTGTTACACTGAACATGTGACGTTTCCTTTCGGGTTTCGTTTTTCTAAACATAATAACGATAGCGGAAAAGTCAACTGAAGGTTCGGCGGCATCGTATTCCTTGCGGGAAACAAGGGGACGACCCCACAGCCCGGAAATGTTCCGTCGGAAGTGACCATAAGTTTCACGCGTCCGGGGTCAGAAAATGGAACGGATCCTTCCCGTTCGCCTGTCTATGATGATAATGTCAATACGGTCGCCCGAGGCATCGAAGATTTCCGCCCGGAAGAATCCCCGTTTTCGTTCCAGTGACCCGATTGAGACGTCAAGATCCCCGAAGTATTCTTCCAGAATTTTTCGTGCCTGTTCTTCATTCTCCACAAGCCGTGTTGCCCCGTAATCCCTGTGACGTTTCGGGATGTAATCGCCGTACGGGTGATGTTTCCCGGGAAACTTCCCGTGCGGAGGAATCGGCGGCTGCCCGGTCGCCTGGAGCGGCGGCAGGCAGAAGATACAAAAAAAAGCCGCCACGAACACCAGGATTTTTTTATTCATAGTTCGGGTTCCCGGCCCGTCGTCGCGATGATCATCGCGACGACGGGCCTTTCCGTTACAGGGGAATCAGCGTCGGCGTGTCATCGTGTTCCGTGTCGATGCCGGGACCGATTCGTCCTTTCGCCCTTGTGGCTGCCGGGACGGGTTCTCTCGGGCAGATCCATTGCCGCCCTCATTTCTTTTAACTCCTTTATCAGGGCGGAGACCCGCTTTCCGTCGATATCGTCCTTGCGCAGCTCACTCCTCAGTTCCTGCTTTTTTTCGCGGTATTCATGCATCAGGGCCCGCTGTTCATCTGAACATTCGATGCGGGGTGACGTTCGGTGCCCACGGGTGTGCCCCGGATCCGCATTGGACGTCTGAACCGCCGGAAATCCCATCATGACTATTGCTGCCGTTATCAGTACTGTTTTTTTCAACATCTCTCCATTCCTTTCTCTGTGAGGATTTTACAGGTACTCTGCCGGGGGAATATGAAGAGAGAATGAACACATTATGAAACATTGTGAAGGGAAGGCAAGGAAAGAGTGAAGGTCGTCCCTCTTCCCACTTCGCTTTCCACGGTAATATGTCCGTCGTGGGCCTCAACGAGTTCCTTGACGATGGCAAGGCCCAGGCCGAGCCTTCCCTGCCCGGTAGTGTAGAAGCGTTCAAATACATGGGGAAGTGATTCGGCATCGATTCCCGAACCCGTATCCCCTATCACCAGGATTGTCCGGTCCCCCTTCCGGCGGGCCTCCAGGTGTACTTCGCCGCCCGGTTCCGTCGCCTGAAGGGCGTTGCTTACCAGATTGACAAGAATCCTGCTGAGTTTTTCCGGGTCTGCCCGGAGCGTCTCCGATTCATGGCAGTCGAAATCAAGGCGGACACCGGCCTGGCTGAAGAGCGGCCTGAACCGGTCCACAATGTGCGCGATGAAAGAGCGGAGCTGAATCGTTTCGCGGGTGAGGGAAAGCGCGCCGGCCTCGGCGTGGGAAAGGTCCTCGATCCCCTCGATGAGGGAGGTGAGTCGTCCCGTTTCTTCAAGAAGTGATTTCAGGGTGGATTCATCGGTCCGTATGATGCCATCCGCCATGGCTTCCAGTTCACTCCTCATGGCGGTGACGGGAGTTCGTAATTCGTGGGCCACGTTCGAGATGAGTTTTTTCCTCAAGCGTTCCTGGCGTTCAAGCGTTTCCGACATCCGGTTAAAGGCCCTCGACAGAGAGGCGATTTCATCTTTCCCCGGAATGGCAACCGTTCGGTACTGGTCGCCCCTGGAAATGGCCCTTGCCGATTCGGCCAGCCTGTTGATGGGTTGGACCAGGCCCCGTGTGAGTCCCAGGCTGATGACGATGGCCAGCAGGGCTGTCAAAAGCAGGGACACCAGCAGGAAATTCTCGGCCCGTTCAAGAAAAAACTGATCTTTCCCACGCTCCATGAAGGCGATGTCGACAGTGCCGATTTCCTCGCCCCCTGAAAAAAGCGGGAAATCCATGGTTCGGACGGCTGCCCCGAAACGCTGTGCGGAAAGGGCGCCTTCAACCCTCCGGCGCATCGTTTCGGATATGTCTTCCAGGGCTTGCCGGGAGGTCATGATGACGGTGCCGTTCCGGTCCATGACGGTGACATCCAGGCCCATCATCAGGGCCCCGATCGTATTTTCCGCCACGGCATATCGATCCCATCCGGCCGCGTCTTCGTAGGTTCCTTCGATGACGGCCGTGATCCACTGGACCCGGTCAAGAGTCTCTCCCTGCCGGTACTGTTCGAAGTCGGACATCACCATGAAACGGAAAACCACCGCCGCAGCCGGAGACAGGCACGATACGACGAGGAGGGACAGGAGAATTTTCGTCCGAAGCTTTTTAAACATCGGGTTTGCCGGAAAAACGGTAGCCGACGCCATAGATGGTTGTGATCAAAACCGGATGCCTGGGATCTCGTTCAATTTTATGGCGTATGTTTTTTATGTGGGCATCCACTGTCCGGTCGTACCCCTCATACTGGTATCCCAGGGCACGGTCGACCAGCTTGTCCCGGGTGAAAACAACGCCCGGTGATTGCGCCAGCGTAAAAAGAACCTTGAATTCCGTGGGGGTCAGATCGAGGGGAACCCCATCCCTGGCGGCTTCATAGGAGTCGCCGTCCAGGACGAGGCTGCCATCGTTAAAACGCAGAATCTTCGTTTCAAAAAGATCGTTTTTCTGCCATCGTTTCAGGACGGCCTTGACACGCCAGACGAGTTCACGGGGACTGAAGGGCTTGACGATGTAGTCGTCGGCGCCGAGGGCGAACCCCGCGAGCCGCTCCTCCTCGGAAGCCTTGGCCGATACCATGATGACGGGAAAATCTCCGATGCTCCTGAGTTCCTGGATGAGCTCTTCTCCGCTCATGCCGGGAAGCATGAGATCGAGGAGTACCAGGATCGGCGCTGTTTCTTTCGCCAGTGACAGTGCTTCCTTCCCTCTGGAGCGATGGGCAACGGAAAAGCCGGCGCCTTCGAGGTAGGCTTTCATGATCCGGGCGATCTTCATGTCGTCTTCGACGATAAGTATTGGTGATCCGGCCATTCCGGCGAACCTTCTCGACGATTATGACAAGCGCCGCGTGATATTCCACATGGACCGCGCGTTCAGGCCTGCCGCCTTACGCACGGCTTCGGCAGAAAGCTCCCGGTCGATGATCCCGTGGGCATAGTTGTCAATGGAGCAGAGGGAGGCATAGGGAAGTCCCAGTTCGCAGCAGACGACCGCCTCACTTGCCATGGTCATGCCCACGATATCGGTGAAAGCGGCCATCATGCCGATTTCAGCCTTCGTTTCGAAGCGGGGTCCCGTTGTCTGCCAGTATACCCCCGACGGGACAAGCCCGGTTACGCCGCATGATTCGGCGGCCGCTACGAGTCGGCCTCGAAGGGTTTCATCGAGAGAGGGTACCGTGTGGGCGTATCGATTCTCAAATACGGTGGGTGTCGGAGACAAGGCGATAAAATCATGGGGCACGACAAGGGTGCCCGGCGATAGGTCTTTCTTGAGTGATCCCGCTGAGTTCAAGCCTATGACGCCGGTAACGCCCAGGTTTCGTAATGCCGCCATGTGTGCCCGGTGATTGATGAGGTGAGGAAGTATGTGGTTCTCCGGGTCTGCTCCGTGACGGGGTATG
Organism: Syntrophales bacterium; assembly: GCA_023228425.1. Classification (NCBI taxonomy): domain Bacteria; kingdom Pseudomonadati; phylum Thermodesulfobacteriota; class Syntrophia; order Syntrophales; species Syntrophales bacterium. The sequence goes on along the minus strand of JALOBE010000028.1, from coordinate 4,597 downwards.
CAGGCATATTCCCCGGAGAGAAAAATTGTGACCGGGCCGAAGGGCGTATCGAGGGTCGTCCGTTCCATTGACGGTAAAAACGGTTCCTCAAGGAAGACCGTACTGACTACAATGCCCAGCATTTCCGTGAAATCCCTCCTTGTCCCGGTGTTTCCGGCTCATCATCGAATTAGCAGATAAACAACGCTCTGTCAAAAGTGACGGCTTCGAAAAAAGTTACCGGAGGCATGCCTCCGGCACTATAGCCGGATGCCTGATTGCGCTCTCTCCTTCGTCACTGCGGCGTACCGCACAGTACGCCTCATTCCTCAGGATGTGCGCACCCTGTCTGCGTAACTTTTTACAGAGCCGTCCTCGGACATTTCCCGACTTTTTTTCGAGTTCGGCCCTACTGCCGGAGGGGGTTGTCACCGGCGGCAACAATGTAGTAGAAGTATACATACATATATGGGACGCGGAACAGAACCATCGGCAGGTGAACCAGTGAAGGATGAAACGATCTATTCAACCGATGATATCGCCGGAACCTACACGGCGGTGGACGAGCACATCGGTAAGAGACGCCATATCAGGCGTTACTCGGAAAACAGGGATGACATTCGGGATGTGGCCCTTCGCGGTCTCGATGTGACGGGTACAGTCAGGGCTCTCGACCTGGGATGTTCCTACGGGTTTTTTACAGAGAAACTGGTCCGGTGCCTGGGACCTCAGGCGGACATTACGGGGATCGATCTGATCGATGAGGGAAACCGCGCGTGCTTTCTTCGTATTCTCCGTGATGCCGGTTCGTCGGGACGTTTTATCGCCGGAAAGGCTGATCTCATCAAGACCATGGCCGACGGCAGTTTTGATCTCGTGGCGGCCAGTTACTCCCTGTATTTCTTTCCCCACCTCATCGGCGAGATTTCCCGCATATTGAGCCGGGACGGGGTTTTTGTCGCTCTTACACACACCGAGGACTCTCTCAAGGAACTTATCGGGCTCATACCCCTGCCGGGCTCTGGAGAGGAAGTCCGACGGGAGCCGGCGATCAGCCGCCTCTTCAGAGTTTTTTCCATGGAAAACGGCGAAGAGCGCCTGAAAGACTATTTTGGAACAATAGAACGTATTCCCTATCCCAACAGGCTCGTGTTTCCCCTGGAGCATATAGAAGATTGCTACGATTATGTTTTAAAAAAGCGAACCCTCATGTTTAAAGAAACGTTAGATACCGATCCCGGGAGACTCGACGGTATCGTGGAAGAGTTCTTCAGGCGGGTCCGGGCCAGCGCCCGGGAGAAGCGGGTGCTGGAAATCACGAAAGACGACTGCGTTTTTCGATGTCGCGATCCCCTGAGGTGACGGGAGGCCCCGCGGGAACGGTTCCGGGTGTCCCGCGAACGTCCCGCGTCGGCGATAAATAGTAATTGACAACCTTTGGCGATATATGGGAAATACCCGTGGTAAAAGAAAGAGTATCAGATTGGAGGGTTGAGGATAATGACGGATACGGATAAGGTAGTCCACGTTACGGACAGCACGTTTGATGCCGAGGTGATCAAGGCGGACCGCCCGGTTCTGGTCGATTTCTGGGCACCCTGGTGTGGCCCCTGCAAGGCCGTAAGTCCCGTTGTCGAAGAGATCGCTGAAGACTACAAGGGTAAGCTCAAGGTTGCAAAGGTGAATGTGGATGACAATCCATCAACGGCGGCGCAATACGGTATACGAAGCATACCGACCCTGATGCTTTTCAAGGGCGGTTCACAGCAGGATACGCTGGTGGGCATGGCTCCGAAAGATCGTCTTGAAGCCTTCGTGAAAAAGGTGTTCTGATGCGCGCCGTCAAGATACTGGTGCTGCTTGTGATTCTTACCCTGACAGGCGGGTGTGCCTGGATGCCGTCATGGCTTGGTTCGGGTCCCTCTCCCGGGAGGGGCACTCCGGCTGATCTTTACAGGACGGGTATCGAATACTACCAGGCCGGGAGGTACAAGAAAGCAATCACTCAATTCACACGGCTCAGGGAAGAGTACCCTCTCAGCCAGTATGCGACCCTCGCCGAACTGGGCGTTGCCGATTCGCATTTCAGTGCCGGGGATTATCTCATGGCGGAAGCCAACTACCGTGAATTTACGGCAATGCGTCCCACGAACGAAAACATTCCCTATGTCATGTACCAGGTCGGTATGTGCAGTTACAACCAGATGCTCGGTGTTGACCGGGACCAGATGAGAACCCGCATGGCAAAGGCTGACTTTGAAAACCTGCTGGCCCGGTTTCCCAACAGCAGGTTTTCCTTCATGGCCGAGCAGAAATTGAGGGAGTGCCTCAGGAGGCTGGGGGAGCACGAGTTCTACGTGGGGCATTTCTATTACAAGCGGGGAGAATACGAAGCGGCGCAACGCCGCTTTGAAACGATTCAGCAGCAGTATCCCAACCTCGGCCTCGACTACAAGGTCAGTTATTTCCTCAACGAAACCAGGCGCAAGCTTGCCGGGAAAACAGACGCCTGAAACGGTGTCTGAGAGGTATATGGAACCATCCCGTTACAAGGGCGCGTGACGATCCCGAAGCCGGGGGCGATTATTCCCTGTCGAGCCTCCTGATCCGGCGAAGGGCATCCATCAGGCTGTCCGCGAGCGGACGGGATGTGTCGACCAGGACATGTTCCCCGGGAAGAATATCCTTGAGGGGCTCAAAGCTTTTTTTCTGAGACTCATAGAGTTCCCATCGCCCATCGGACGCCTCGTTCCCTTTCCGTTGCCGCCTGTCAAGGCGGGCCCGTATCTCCTCTTCGGGGCAGACACATTCGATAACGAGGAAATCAGCTCCCTGCCGTTTCGCGATCGCTCGGGCCCGCTCCCGTTCCTCCTGTTTCCGGAATGAGGCGTCAATAATGACTGTTTCCCCGGAAGCGAGCCGGACTCCGGCCTGCTCCAAGACTCTGTGGTAGGTTTCCCGGGAGATTTCGTCGGAATAGATTCCCCTTCCAAAGGGTTCGTGGTGTCGGTCCGCCGGTTGAATGCCGAGCATTTCTTTCCGGAGGACGTCGGTTCGAATGATCCCGGCGTCGAGGGAGTCCGCAAGCCGCCGTGCCAGGGAACTCTTCCCGGTTCCCATGAGTCCCGACAGTATCAGCAAGGCCGGTGTATCCAGCCGGGCGGCGTATCGCACGGCACCGTCGAAATACTGTGAGGCCTCGTCGGCAATGCGGGCGCGGTCCTTTTCTGCGGTGGCGGGATCGTCGATGCGGAAGCTCGTCACTTTCCCACGCACGAAGGCAAAATAACACCGGTAGAAGTTGAGCAGCTTCTGTATTTCTCTGTCTCCGGAATAACGCAAGTAGGCATCGACGAAGGCACGGTCATGCCCGTGGTAGCCCTTGCTCCCGAGATCCATGGAAAGGAAGGCTATCTCGGCCGCCACATCGAGGTAGCGGAAGCGCTCTTTGAACTCTATGCAATCAAAGATAACGATGTCATCGCCATCAAGGCAGATGTGTTCGAGGTGAAGATCGCCGTGGCAATCCCTGATGCGATGCTCTCTGACGCGGCGGTGGAAAAGCTCCCTGTTGCGGTCAAGAAAAGAATTGACCCAGTCTTTCAAGAAGCTGTGGGCCGCCGCCGAAATGGTGACATCCCGATAGGACCGGGTTTCTTCGAAGTTTTCGTCATTGTTTCGACGGATCGTATCGAGTCCGCCGAGGGCGTCGATTGCGCCGCCCGTGTCCGCCTCGCGATGGAAGTCGCAAATGCGGCGCGCGATTGCATCCATGACGGAGAGATCCGCCGATCCTCTCTCGAGGAGCCGGTAAAGCATCCGTTCTTCGGGAAGCCGTTTCATGTGAAGCGCGTACTCGACCGGCGGTCCCGTTCCTCCCAGAACGAGCCCCCCCGGTCCTTCATCGGTGATGGGTTCCACGGAGACATAAACAGTCGGGGCCAGGCGCCTGTTCAGGCGAAGCTCTTCCTCGCAGAAGTGTTTTCGCCGTTCAAGGGTAGAGAAGTCGAGAAAGTCGAAACGCACCGGTTTCTTGACCTTGTAAACCCGGTTACCCGCGAGGAACACATAGGATATGTGTGTCTGGATAAGCTCGACCGAGGACGGATGGTGAGGATAGAACGAAGGAGAATGCATCAGCCGGACAAGTCCCTCGTGTGTCTCTGACACCACATGCACGGGACGGCCCCTGTTACTGTGCTTCCTGCCGGACATTATCAGCGTTTGATACCTATGAGCTCCACGCGACGATTTTTCGCTCTCCCTTCACTGCTCCCGTTGGAAGCCAATGGTCGGGTTGCTCCGTAATACCGCAGGACAAGACGGTCGGCGGGGGTTACCCCCCGTTCCGTCAGATAGGACCGCACTGCCTGCGCCCGTCGCATGGAAAGGTCCTGATTGTACTCTTCGGAGCCCCGGTTGTCCGTGTGTCCTGCGATGTAGACCCGGATACCGGGCTGATCCGTCAGGAGGAGGCCGGCAAGCGCGTCAAGGAACTGCCGGGCCTGTTCGTCGATGTGATTGCTGTCGAAATCAAAGAAAGAATGGCCTCTCTCCGGGGGCTGATGTGGTATCCCAGGTCAACGTAGGCCGGGACAACCGCCGGAGAGAGGCCATT
>JALOBE010000027.1 GCA_023228425.1 Syntrophales bacterium | reverse complement strand
GGGGGACAGCAGGGGAATAGGCGATTATTCAAACGTCTCGTGAGAGAACGGGATAATGGGGGAGTTGTGCGAAGGTCTCGATTCCTCGTCGCTTGCGCTCCTCGAAATGACATTTTTCAAAGGTCTCGGATCGGGAAAGTCAACACTTGCAAAGATGACTACAGAACACCTTCGGCAAAAAGGCTTTGATGTTACCATTGTACCATTCCATAAATGGATATTCGCTGATTTTTTCAGGGACAGGCTGGGAATAGGGAAAATAATTGACAGGGATAGAAAACCCAGGAAAACATCGTACCACGCACCTAAAAAGAAGTCACTGTCCGCGTTTATTAAACCACCGATTGCCTTGGTTGATAATATACTTTTTTATCTGTTGAACCAGCCTCGAAGGCGAAATGAAATTTATATTTACGACAGATTTATATGCGCCACGCAAATCAAGCTTGCGGCGCTGAACTACCACACGAAATGGCTCAAGTTTATCTGGTGGAATATATCGGGTGATTGGACATTTGTTATCGATATCGACCCCGCTGTGTCATTAAAAAGACAAACTGAAAGAAACGATCCTTATACATATCCCACCGAAATTCTTCAAACAGAAAGAAGGTGGTATCTGGATATCGCAAAGTCAAAGGGCTACACTGTCATAGATAATTCTCAGCGTATTGACGACGCCTTCAATCGCATTATCAACATCTTGAACCCACAGAAATAATCTTTCATGCCTCTGAACATACTATTTGATATTAGCCATCCCTCGTACGTACACCTGTACAAAAATATCATTTCGAATCTTAAAAAACAGAATCACAGCATTGTCATTACCGCACAGGCTCACAACAGCATAACGGGATTATTGTCATCGTATAATTTAGATTACGTCCTGCTTGGTGAAAAAGTTGATGGAATAGCCTCAAAAATAATAAATCAAGTCAAACTCAATCGTAAAATGCGATCAACTCTGAAAAAGTATAATGTTGATCTGGCGATTGGCGGATCAACCACTGTCGCACACGGCGCTGTATTGACAAGTACCCGTTCCGTCATCTTCACCGATGATGACGGCGATGTTGTTCCGCTTTTTGCCAGAAGCACCTACCCCTTCGCCGACAAAGTAATACATCCCTCCTGCATCAGGGACAGACTGGGTGAGAACAAGCAGGTCTTTGTGAATAGTCTTAAAGAACTGGCATACCTGCATCCAAACCATTTTGAGCCAGATAAAATGGTTTTAAAATATTTAGGAGTTAATGAATCAGAAAGATACTTTATTGTCAGGTTCAGCGCTTTAAAAGCACATCACGATTATTTTGCCGAGGGAATAAAGGACAAGATCAAATTGATACGATTTCTTGAAAAATATGGCAGGGTCTTTATCTCCAGCGAGTCGGAAGTGGACGGTTACTTGAAAAAATATATTATTGATGCCCCGGTGACTGCAATGCATTCAATAATGGCCTGTGCTCACTTATATGTGGGCGACAGCCAGACGATGGCCTCCGAGGCGGCAGTGCTGGCAACCCCTTCCATCCGGTACAATTCATTTGTGGGAAGGTTGTCTTACTTGGATGAATTGGAAAAAAAATATCAACTGACATTCGGATTTACTCCAGGTGAATTTGATAAGATGCTGGAAACGATACAGCGTTTACTCGTGCAGAAAGATTTAAAGGAACAGTGGCATGCCAGAAGATCCAAATTGCTTCTGGACAAGATAGATCTAACCGACTGGTTTGTGAATTATATAAATTCAAAGAAATGGATTCTATAAGTATGAAAGTGTGCATAGTTGTTGGCACTAGGCCTGAGATCATCAAAATGTCCCCCATCATCCGTCTATGTGAAAGAAACAATTATCCCTATTACATTATCCACACAGGTCAGCATTATTCTTTTTCGTTGGATAAGGTATTTTTTGAGGAGTTACATCTACCCACACCGGAATACAATCTTGAAGTCGGTTCTGCAAGCCATGCAAAACAGACTGCATTGATTTTGAGCCTTATTGAAGATGTATTTACCAATGACAGGCCAAGTATAGTTTTGGTGCAAGGCGATACGAACAGCGTGATGGCAGCGGCGCTGGCCGGATGCAAAGAGAAAATCATGATCGGGCACGTGGAAGCTGGATTGCGAAGTTATGATAGAAACATGCCGGAAGAAATCAACAGGATCGTCGCAGATCACGTTTCAGATTATCTCTATGCCCCGACTGAAACTGCAAAGAAGAATCTGCTTAATGAGGGTATCGACGAAAGTAAGATAATCATAACAGGAAATACCATAACAGATGCCGTCTATGAGCACATTGATATAGCTAAAAGCAGCAGTTCAGTAATGAAGGATCTTAATATAACGACAAAGAATTATTTTCTTGGAACATTTCACAGGCCGGAAAATGTTGATGATAAACACAAACTGCGAAATATTCTACGTGCTTTGGAGAGGATTGCATCAGATTACCAGGTGCCTATTATTATTCCAATGCACCCACGAACAAAAAAAATGATCAACGAGTATCATATTACAATCGCAAATGATTGGGTGAAAATTTTAGAGCCCGTCAGTTATCTGGATTTTTTACTGTTGCAGCTTAATGCCTTGACGATCATTACCGATTCGGGAGGGGTGCAGGAAGAGGCGTGCATTCTGAAAGTTCCATGCGTGACGTTGCGGGAAAACACGGAACGTCCTGAGACTGTCGAAAAAGGGGCAAATGTCATTTCCGGAACAAAGGAAGAGAAAATTGTTGAATGTGTGAAGCGTATGGTAAAAACGAAACGTGAGTGGGATAATCCATATGGCGATGGCAATGCTGCCAGGATTATAATGGAGCATATACTCTCCATATGAAAAAAATATTGATCGGTGAAATATCAAGCTACAAAGCTATTGTTATCGCAAAATATTTAAAAAAATATTATTCCGATGTGGCAATATGTGCCTATGATTATAATAAGAGAATAACATCTGTGCACACCAGATATTGCGATGAGTTTGTTCTTGTTCCCTCCCCGAAGATAGATCCACAAAGTCATCTTCGACATTTACGGCAACTTATTGAAGATAAGACAATTAATCTGTTTATTCCCGTCCCCAGCGACATGTACGGTGAATATATTAAAAACAAAAAGATGTTCGGCGAAGCATTCGCGTATATCGGCAATTATGATCAGTTTGAAAGACTGCATGACAAGGAAAAACTCGAAAAACTCTTGGCTGAACTGAACATAAAAAGGCCCCGGACATTTGATTCGTATGATTCTGCCGAACCGCCTTTTGTTATCAAACCCACCAATTTATCATCAGCCAGGGGGGTGAAATACGTTTTTAATGAAAAAGATCGAAATGCGCACAAAGCACATTACAATAGTGAACAGATTATCCAGGAGTATGTGAAAGGAGTTGGCGTCGGTTACTCAGTATTTGCCAGAAACGGCAAGATTCTGAATGGATATGGCCATGTCAGGCTTGCAGAGCAACCGATCACAGGCGGATCAAGCGTCTACCGTGACAGCTATTACGATACGCGTATGAGGGAAATGGCAGCTCAAATTGTGCGTGCGACGAAATGGTCTGGTTTTGCTATGCTCGAATTCAAGCTAACCGATGAAGATGAAATATACGTGATAGAAGTCAATCCCAGGATATGGGGTTCCATTAACCAGGGTCTTCAGAACGGGTGTAATTATTTTGCGCCGCTGCTTGGCACGTCTTCGCTGACGATTAATGAAACGGTCCAGTGGAAAACCTATTTATCCCCGTTGATTTATTTGTCCTTGATTAATTATCTGGCCAAGCGGGACTTACGTCCCTTAAAAACGTTTCTACGAAACATCCGACGAAACAGAGCTGATGTGTCCTGTCTTGACGATCCCAGAGGCTTTGCCAGCCTGATCATCAGAAAGATGTCGCCCGGAATTCATGCGTAATATCAACGTCATTGATCTTGATCGAACCTTGATCCCCTATGATTCTTTCAGGATTCTGGTTCTTTCTTATTTGCGGGGCAAAAAATATTTAACCCCCGTGGCATTCTATACTCTCCTTCGGAAGCTTCGAATAATAAAGGCCGACACATTTAAATACAAGGTCCTCGTGGCTTTAAGGCAGGACAGGCATTATCAGGACATGATGCACGATTTGAAAAACAGGATACTGTCCGAAATAAGACCCGAGATTATGGAAATTATCCAGCGGGAAACGGGCCCTGATACTATCAACATATTGGTGTCTGCGTCACCTTCTGATTATGTTAATGAAGTTGCCCAAGGGCTTGGATGGCCTTATCTGGCATCCGATGTAATAAATGGCAAGTTTATTCATTGCTATGGAGGGGAAAAAAGGGAATTGGTTCTATCGCAGTATCCCAAGCATAAGTTCATGTATAACTTCGCTATTTCAGATGCTCTCTCTGATCTGTCCCTTTTAGAAATGTTCAGAAAGTACAAGATCGTAAAAAATAGGCACTCATGTATGGTCCAGAAATGAAAAAGGATTTTACCCTTTCACTCTATGATTATTTGCTGGGTACTCTTAAGCCTGATCAATACACATTCCGGACTTTCAAAGATTTTCTGGCAACGCCGGACACAAAAACCATCATCCTCCGCCACGACGTGGACCGGCTCCCCGACAATGCCCTTCGCATGGCCGAGATGGAGCATTTTCTCGGTATTCAGGCAACTTATTATTTCCGGGTTGTCCCGGAGTCCTGGAGCGAGGATGTTATGCGTCGTATTGCGGCTATGGGGCATGAGTTGGGGTATCATTACGAGGATCTTGCCATTGCCAAAGGCGACTACGAGATGGCAATCGGGCATTTTGAACGGCAGTTGGAGCGGTTCCGGGCGATCTATCCGGTGAAGACAGTCTGCATGCATGGAAGCCCCCTGTCGCGGTATGACAACCGGGATTTGTGGAAAAGATATGATTATCGTGATTATGGCATTATCGGCGAACCCTATTTCGATGTTAATTACAAGAAGATATTTTACCTTACCGATACGGGGCGACGGTGGAACAACGAGTCCTCAAGCATTCGTGACCGGGTAGATTCGGGCTTTGACATTCCTGTCAAAAGTACCTTTCACCTGATGGAACTGGCGAGAGAGGGTAAACTGCCGGATCGGATAATGATAAACGTCCATCCCCAGCGGTGGCACAACCGGCCCTGGCCCTGGGTGAAGGAACTGGTCTGGCAGACCGTGAAAAATCTGGTTAAGAGGTCATTGATCAAACGATAGTCAACAATTGAAAATTCCTACCTTCCTGACTCGGGCCTGGAAAAGAGTCCTTTCCCTATCCACTCAACGTTTCCCATTACTATTTTTCCTAACCTCCTACTATGAACGAAACCTCACAGGTGCAGCCATCAACCGTGTCGCGAGGCGTTCTGCGTCCGTTTGTGCTGGACGTCATGATGCTGGTTGGTTCGTTTTACGCCATCCACGTGGGGAAGTACGGGACCCTGGTGGTTGCGGCTCGCCACCGCGGTCTTTTGGCCCTTATCCTGGTGACGAGCCTGGTGCTTGCGGTGATGCTGAAGAAGTATTCAAGCATGGAGGAAAGATCGCTGAGGGGCAGTCTCGAGGTTGTGTCGGTCCAGACGCTGGTCATGGCGGGACTTGTCTCTCTGTTTGTGGTTCTGCTGGGCATGACGGGGATGTCGAGGGTGCTGATCTACGGGACGATTTTCCTCTATGGCGCCTTGCAGGCAGTGGTTCTGGGAATCGAGTCCTGCCGGACGAACAGGGAGTCCTTCTCGATCCGGAACATTGTGCCCCGGAGTATCCCCGGGTTTCGAAAGCCGTCAATCACTCTTGTGCTTGCCGACGGCTGTCTCCTTTTTGTTGCATTCTGGCTGGCCACGCTGATGAAGCGGGGAGAGTTCCTGTGGACGGAGTACGCGTTCGACAAGCTGTGCATGCTGTTCGGCATCTGGGTTGTGACTTCCATCCTGTCGAAAAAATTTGATCGGAATAATTTCGGATCTTCCTATTCCGTGATCGCCTCGTCGCTGAAGTCGGCCCTGTTCATGGCCGCGGGGCTGGGAGCGGTGATGATGTTTCTTCACTACTACAGCCTGTCCCGGGGGCAGATGTTCGGGACGGTGCTTATCTTTGCGGTTCTTGAATTCGGGCTCTTCGTCCTCTATTACCGCTGGCGGTCCTACAAGCGGGAGTCCGGGGAAGCGGAAGCGGGGTACGGCTCCCTGTCGCTGAAGCGTCAGGCGGTGCCGGAGGAGGCGCATGGGGATGGTGACAACGGGCAGTGCGTCGATCCCGTTGACGAAAAAATACGCCATGCGCTGCACTTCTTTGAGCCCGGGCTGTACGGGGTCATGAAAGAGCACATCGACCTCGAATCGGTCGATACGTCCCGGACGGTCCTGCTGAGCGTGCGGGACCTGGGAGAAATCAGGTCGAACGGTCTCGTGCCTGAGAATCCCGGAGAGCACTGCGGGAAAGAACTGGTGATCAACCTCAAGAAGATAAATGACATACGGTTCCTGAACCAGTATTTTCTGCTGGTCCACGGGGCGCTGAAGCCCGGGGGATGGCTGGTGGGCAAGGCCCATACCCTTGAGACTCAGAAGAGCTATCTCATGGAACGTTTTTCCAGGCCTCTCGGCGGCGTACTCTATGTCATGGACTTTGCCTGGAGCCGGGTGACACCGAAACTGCCGCTGGCAAAAAAGGTGTACTTTGCCGTCACCAAGGGACTCAACCGGATCGTCTCAAAGGCAGAGGTGCTCGGCCGGCTCTACTACTGCGGGTTTGAAGTCGTGGCCGACAGGGTGCTCAACGGCCGCTATTATTTTATAGCCAGAAAGACCGGGACGCCCTCCAACGACCCGGACCCGACCTACGGGCCCCTGGTGAAGCTCAGGCGGTCCGGATATGGAGGAAAACCCATCACGGTTTACAAGTTCCGCACCATGCACCCCTACTCTGAGTATCTCCAGGATTACGTCTACAGGCAGAACCAGCTTCAGGAGGGGGGAAAGTTCAGCAATGATTTTCGAGTGACCGAATGGGGGGAGTATTTCCGGAAGTTCTGGATCGATGAACTGCCCATGCTCTACAACTGGATTCGCGGCGATCTGCAGATCGTGGGGGTGCGGCCCCTGAGCCGGCAGTACCTGGAACTCTACAGCGGGGAGTTGCGGGAATTGAGACAAAGGGTAAAGCCGGGGCTGGTACCGCCTTTTTACGCCGACCTGCCGAAAACCTTCGAGGAAATCTGCGCCTCCGAGAAGCGCTATATCGAATCGTTCATGAAAGAGCCCTTCCGGACCCAGTGGCGGTATTTCTGGATGAGTTTCTGGAACATCGTGGTGAAGCGGGCACGGAGTGCCTGACAGGGTGACCGTGACCGGACGAGCGAGAGCGATGACGATGCTGCTGCGGGTCTATCTGGTCGGCATCGTGGTCCTGGCCTTAGTCCCGACGGGCGGCATGAACATGAGCAGCGTCACGGTGCTGTCCCTTCGGGCCGACTACCTGGCGCACGTGGTTCTCTATGTTCCCTGGGCGTTCCTGGGGCTTGCGGCGCGGAAGCGGGAGCCTCTGTGGTTCGCCTTGGGCGTGCTGCTGGCGGCGGGAAGCGAGGGGTTGCACCACCTCCTTGACTACCGGACCTATAACGTGAACGACCTGCTGGCGAACATGATCGGCGTGGCGGCGGGATACGCGGCGTACATCCCGGTTCTGAGACGGCGGGTGGTTCTGTGGGTGTTTCGGTGAGAGGCCGAGAGCTTTATCTTAGGAAACAAGAAAAGCGTCCTCTAAAGTGTGATATGGAAAAGTTCACCAACAAAACCATACACACAAGGAGGGTGCCCTAAAGTTTGTCATTTCGAGGAGCGCCTTAAGATTCGTCATTTCGAGGAATGCCTTATGGTCCGTCATTACGAAGGACGTTCAAGTTCCGTCGATTCGAGGAGCGCTTTTGTTCCGTCATTTCGAGGAGGGCCCTAAGGTTTGTCATTTCGAGGAGCGCCCTAAGGTTTGTCATTTCGAGGAGCGCCCTAAGGTTTGTCATTTCGAGGAGTGTTCATATTCCGTCATTTCGAGGAGCGAAGCGACGAGAAATCTTTCTTTAATATCGATGTGCTCCAAGATTTCTCCCTGCGGTCGAAATGACAAAATTGCCGCGCGGCAGTGTCAGGACATTGGTGGCAACAAACTTGGGTAAGAAATGGTTTTTTGTGTTTGGTTTTGAAAAGAACGAGCTTGAGAATATTTCAGAAAAAGAACTGGTGACGTTGAAAATGCTGGCAAAAGACCTTCTTGGGATGACTGCGGGGCAAATTCAATCTGCTGTTGAGGAAGGCATTTTGGTGGAGGTTGAAAATGAAGCGTGAAAAGTATCAAAGCCGACTTTTGGGCGCGGTTCATGAAACCGCTCAAGACCTGCATAAACTCAAAGTTATTGATAAGCGCAAAATGCGCGAATATGACTTTTTGTGTGTCGAGCCCGTGTCTGCTTATTCAGCGGAACAGATTCGTTCTTTGAGGGAGCGTTACAGGCTTAGCCAGGCTGTGATGGCGGCGGTGCTGAATATCAGTGTTTCTACAATCCAAAAGTGGGAGCTTGGTGATAAGCATCCTGCCGGCCCCTCTCTGAAGCTATTGAGTATTCTGGATCGTAAAGGTCTTGATGCACTGAGATGAGACTTTCAAAAAAAGTGGACGACTCTGTTTTTCACAATGTAGTGCGGGGTAAAGCTACGCAGATGATCAATGTAGTGCGGGGTTTTAACCCTGCTAACCCGGCGCGGCTGATAACCTGATAACCTGAAACCTTTCATTGTGCCGTTTCGAGGAGTGTTCATATTCCGTCATTTCGAGGAGGGCCCTAAGGTTCGTCATTTCGAGGAGTGTTCATATTCCGTCATTTCGAGGAGCGAAGCGACGAGAAATCTTTCTTTAATGTCGATGTGTTGCAAGATTTCTCCCTGCGGTCGAAATGACAAGGTTGGACGGTCGAAATGACAAAGTTGGACGGTCGAAATGACAAAAATGGCTGGTATTAAAGCTCTCTGAAGGCCGCGGCCGGAAGGTATGAATAATCGACAGCTTATGCTAACAATCAGGAGGCGGGAGGCAGGCACCTTTCCCTGAATCTTCCCTCTTCTACATCCCCATTATTTCCGGTTGATTTTTCTCTGCCTGCCGTGTTACACGTAAATCACGTGTAAAAAAGAGGGGGTTTTACCTTGAAACAGAATATTACTATCAGTCTTGATAAGGAACTGATCCGGGCAGGCAAGGTGATTGCGGCACAGCGAGGGACGTCACTGAATGGGTTGTTGCGCTTGGAGCTGGAAAGAATCATCCGGAACGCGAGGCAATACGATATAGCGAAACAGAAGGCCATCGCCGCGATGCATGCGGGCTTTCATTCCGGTATGGATCGCTACCCTTCAAGGGATGAGCTTCATGAGCGATAATAGTTTTGTGGATACCAATATCCTCGTTTATGCGCACGACTTGAGTACCGGAGATAGGCATTCCAATGCCTCCGCCCTTATTGAAGGACTTTGGGAAGCGGGAACGGGGGTGATCAGCACGCAGGTTTTACAGGAGTTTTATGTCACCGTCACGCGTAAGATCAAAAATCCGTTGAGGCCTGCTGAAGCACGAGAGATCATCCGTAATTACCTCGTCTGGCCCGTGCAGGCCAATGATCCGGAGATGACGATCCGGGCTTCTGAAATCGGCGAAAAAAATAATCTCTCTTTTTGGGACGCACTGATTATTACCGCCGCCCTTCGGCTTCAAGCGGGAAAAATTATCACGGAAGATCTGAAGCACGGGCAGATCATCGAAGGTATCCTGATTGAAAATCCGTTCTTACAATTGCTGTGATGATGTCAGCATTGAAGGGAAAAGCGGACGATTCTGTTTTTCACAATGTAGTGCGGGGTTTTAACCCCGCTAACCCGGCGCGGCTGATAACCTGAAGGTCACGCGAGGTCACGAGCGAGCGCCACGCACTACACCGGGTGGCACGAGGTTGCACCCTCTCCCCACAACCCGGCGCGGTTAATAACCTGATAACCTGAGACCTTTCATTGTGCCGTTTCGAGGAGCGAAGCGACGAGAAATGACAAAGGTGCTTAATTACTTTAAATCTTTACTCTTCATTCTAATTTTGGTAGTTTTACAGATGAAAGAAAAGAGGAGGCGAAATCAATGAGCACAGCAACAGTGAACAAGCTGATCGATGAATTTATCCACTTGCCGCTTGATGACAAGGAATATGCGACAGAAGTGATCAAGAAACAGTTGATAGAGGCAAGGAGAGAGGCCATTGCCAAGAGAGAAAAAACAGCGATGGCCGGTTTCAGGAAGAAGATGACCAAACGCGGCACCGTCAAAGAATTATACAAGGATCTTGAAAGTGATTAAGATATCTTGGGATCAAGGTTTTAAAAAGATTTACCGTAAGAAAGTAAAGAACGACCACGAACTCAAGAGCAGATTTTGGGCCGCTGTCAAAATGTTTGTAAAGGATCCTTTTCAGCCACGCCTAAGAACTCATAAATTGACAGGCAGGCTTGAAGGGCTTTGGGCATTTAGTGTTAATTTTGATTGTCGGGTAATCTTTAAATTTATAAGCAAGACGGAAATCCTGCTGATTGATATTGGTGGACACGACGAAGTTTATTGACCTCGCGCTTATTTAAATCTTAAACCTTAACTACTTTTTTATTCACCATTCACGTTCTTTGTATAAGACCTTTCATTGTGTTATTTCGAGGAGCGCCTTAAGGCCACCGTCATTTCGAGGAGCGGCGTTCATATTCCGTCATTTCGAGGAGCGCGAGCGACGAGAAATCCTAATGATGGCCGTGGGCTGGTTAAAGATTTCTCCCTACGGTCGAAATGACAGAAATGGCTGGTATTCAATAAAGCTCACATGCGTTCGAAGTGACAGGGGAGAGGTCGAAATGACAACATGATGGCCGTTAGTGCAAGATTTCTCCCTTCGGTTCCCTCCGGTCGAAATGACAGAGGAGGGCGGTCCCCCTGCAGGGGACGGTCGGTGCCGGCAGAGGGCGATCGGTGCCTGCAGGGGACGGTCGGTGCCGGCAGGGGGCGGTCGCAATGACACAATCGATCGTTTTAAAGGTCTCTGTATGTCATTCCGCGAAGCACGCCGTGAACGCCATGACGAAACCGATGATGGTCAGGGAGGATAGTGAGCCATATGGAAGGAAAACGCCATGATAACCCTTCGGCTTTTTTCCCGCGAGTTCGAATCCGTTCCGGCCGCCACTTCCTGGTACCTTGCTGATCTCGGCGAAGCGCGTGGAAAACAGGAATTGTTCACCCGCCAGTCGCCGCAACGTCTCAAGGTTCTCCGGGAGCACGCGCTCATTGAAAGCGCTGTTTCGTCAAACCGGATCGAGGGCGTGGAAGTCGATCAATCCAGAATCGCCACCATCGTTTTCGGTCGGCCTCTGCTGCGGGACCGTGACGAGGAGGAAGTGCGGGGGTACCGACAGGCTCTGACATGGATTCATGAGCAGGGCGAGAAAATTCCGATATCGGAAGAAACCATTTTACAATTCCACCGTATGACACGCGGGGAAATCTGGGATGCCGGAAAATACAAGGAAAAAGACGGCGACATCATAGAAAAGCTTCCGGATGGCAGGTCTCGAGTCCGCTTCAAGACGGTTCCGGCTAAAAGCGCGCCGACCTGCATGCGGGATCTTGTCGAGTTGTACGACGATGCCGTCAAGGATCGAAAAGTTCCGCCTCTTGTCCTTTTAGCCGCCTTTAACCTGGATTTCCTGTGCATCCACCCGTTTCGTGACGCCAACGGCCGGGTGTCCCGGCTCCTGATGCTCCTGCAATGTTACCATTTCGGGATCGAGGTCGGGCGATATATCAGCCTGGAGCGCCTTATTGAACAGCACAAGGAACGATACTACGAAACCCTTCAGCAAAGCTCCCAGGGCTGGCATGAGGGTACGCACAACCCGTGGCCATATATCAATTATCTCTTGTCGATTCTGAAAACGGCCTACAGGGAATTTGAGGACCGTCTGGGCCGGACCAAAGCTCCACGAGGCGCTAAAACGGAATTGATCGAAAAAACCGTGAGGGATTTTTCTGCGGATTTTTCGGTGAGCGATTTGGAGAGAGCCTGTCCGGGTGTAAGCCGGGATATGATTCGCAGGGTTCTTCGAGGTCTTCAGGCCAAAGGTGATGTGGAATGTATCGGGCGAGGCCCCGGTGCTCTATGGCGTAAAAGGGAAAAGAGGTAATACCCTTTAAAAGGGGCAATAAAGAGGGTAATGCCGAATGAGTCGGGGAATAAAAGGAAGGCCACAAAGGGACGAAAGGGATCATAAATCGCTCAAAGAATTATACAAGGATCTTGAAAGTGATTAAGATATCTTGGGATCAAGGTTTTAAAAAGATTCTTGACTACTTTTTTATTCACCATTCACGTTCTTTGTATAAGACCTTTCATTGTGTCATTCCGAGGAGTGCCTTAAGGAGCGTCTTAAGACCCGTCATTTCGAGGAGCGTTCATATTCCGTCATTTCGAGGAGCGTAGCGACGAGAAATCCATGTCCCGAGCAAAGCGAGGGATCTTTAATGTCGATGTGCTGCAAGATTTCTCCCTTCGGTCGAAATGACAAGGTTGGACGGTCGAAATGACAGAAATGGCTGGTATTAAAGCTCACATGTGTTCGAAGTGACAGGGGAGAGGTCGAAATGACAACATGATGGCCGTTAGTGCAAGATTTCTCCCTTCGGTTCCCTCCGGTCGAAATGACAGAGGAGGGCGGTCGGTGCTTGCAGAGGGCGGTCGGTGCTTGCAGGGGACGGCCGGTGTCGACGGAGGAGGGCGGTCGGTGCCGGCAGGGGACGGTCGCAATGACACAATCGATCGTTTTTCAAACCGGGTCTCAGGTTCAAGGGGAGCCGGGGAGCAGGTGAAGAAGGAATGACTCGTTACTTCGGATGCGGGCTGTTCCGGAAGGCGTCTCCGTGAGGTTTCTTCCGGCATGGGCCGTTCCCGCCTTCCTGGTGGCCGTGGCGGGGTTTGCGGCGCTCTTCTTCGGCGGTGTCCATGTCTGGAGCCGCTCCATAGTCATACTGGCGATCTTCGCCTTCACGCTGGTGATGGTCCTCGATAGGGGGGGCAGGCCCTGGGCCGGTTCGGCAAAACGGGGCCTGCCCCCGTTTTTTTATGTGGGGGTTTTTCTGCTTGTGTGGGGGGTACTGCAGGTGGTGCCCCTGCCGGCGGCGGTGGTGGGAGTCCTGTCGCCCGAGGCGGGACGGCTGTGGTCCGTGGTGGGGGCGAAGCCGCGCCTGTCGCTTTACCCCTTCATGACCGTCGACGCCCTGGTGCTGGGGTTTGCGTTGCTTCTCTATTACCGGATCGCCCTGGAGGGGCTGGGGGAGCGGGCGCGGTTGCAGTGGGCGGTTCTGGGGATACTGGGTGTGGGGGTGTTCCAGGGTCTCTACGGCCTTCTTCAGCTTGCCACGGGAAGCACCGCCATCCTCTGGTGGGAGAACCCCTTCACGGGGAACGTGGCGACGGGCACCTTCGTCAACCGCAACCACCTGGCGGGGTTCCTCTCCATGGCCATCTGCCTGGGGATCGGGTACCTCTGGGCGATTGCCGGAGGGTCGCGGCGGGCAGGGCGGCGGGGGAGCCGGCGGGAACGGTTCCGGGAGCGGCTGGTGCGGCGGGCCGGGGAATTCGGGTACCGGGGGGGATTGGTCACGCTTGCCCTGGCGGTGATGCTGGCGGCCCACCTGGCGAGCGCCTCCCGGGGGGGCGTGGTGTCCCTCGTGGTCGCCCTGGTCTTCATGCTGGGACTGATCCTGGCCCGGGGATTCCGGAGCAGGGGCGGCTTTGCCCTCATGGCGGTCCTCGCCGCGGTCATGAGCTACGTGGGCTACGTGGCGGCGGACAGGCTGGTGGGACGGCTGGCGGTCTTCGGCTCGGGGCTGGAAGGCCGGATCGCCCGGACGCGGGACGCCTGGTCCATGGCGAAGGAGTTTCTCTGGACCGGATCCGGAGCGGGAACCTTCGAGTTTGTCTTTCCCCGCTTCCAGTCGGTGACCTTGTCGAAGGTCGTTGACCACGCCCACAACGACTGGGTACAGCTTGCGGCCGAGATGGGCATGCCGGGTTTCCTGATAGTGGCGGCCGGGGTGGCGGCCTTCCTGGTGTCGGTACTGGGCCGCTGGCGGAAGAGGAAGGACCCCTTTGCCCTGGGGATCGGGCTCGGGGGTGTCGGGGCCGTGGTGGCCGCGGCGGTCCACGGCTTCAGCGACTTCTCCATGCGCATACCGGCGAACCCGCTGCTGCTGGCGCTGATCGCGGCGGTTGCCTGGACGGCGCTCTGCAGGGATCCCTCCGAGGGGGAGGTGGGTGGCGAGGCTCCCCTGCGGGGGAGGTGGGTGAACAGGGCGGTTATCGCCGGCGTGGCGGGTCTCATGGCGGTGTCGTCTTTTTCGGTGGTCCAGACCTGGCGGGCCGACGGGCCGGCCAGGATATTCGTGGACTCCACCCGGCCCGAGACGCGGCCCTCGGCGGAGGAGCTGCGGCAGGCCAGAGAGATCGCACCGGGATACGCGGACTATTGGCTCCGGACGGCGGTACGACTGGGGCAGGATCCCGGGCAGGCGGACCGGCTGCTGACGGAAGGGGAGGCCCGGCTGTCCGATCCGGCGGGGTATCTTCTGGCCACGGGCCTGCGGTGCAACCCCTCGTCATGGCGGATATGGCGGGAACTGGGGTGGACCCTCTACCGGGAAAGCGGCGGAACCGGGGAGGAGAGAGGAGAGACACTCCGGCGGGCGGTGGAAGCCATGGGGCAGGCGGCGCCGCTTCGTCCCGGCGACGCGAGCCTTCAGGCACAACTGGGGAACGTGGCCCTGGCGGCCTGGGCGGCGGGGGTGGAGGGCGTCGATGCCGGGGTCTGGCGTGATGCCTTCCGGCGGGCACTGTCGCTGGACCGGAGGCTCGCGGCGGACGTGGCGGATCTGCTGGTGGTCTACCTGGGGGAGGGGGGAACGGGGGCGCCGGCGGAGGTCATGCCCGACGCCCTGACGGCGCTGGAGGCGGCGGCCTTCCTGATTGACCATGGGTATCGGGAACGGGGCATGATGCTCCTTCGGGAAGGCGAAGGACGGCGGGCGGCGGAGGCCGACCGGCTCTGGACCGAGTACCGGGAGGGAGGCCGGTACGGGCGTAAGGGGCCGGTACTGCTCCGTCGGCTGGCGGACCTGGACCCGCGGCATCCGGGGCTGCTGCTGGCCCGGGGAAACGCCCTGCAGGCCATGGAGTCCATTGAGCGCCGGGGTGAGGACTTCGGGGAGTGGTATGACAGGCGTACCCTTGCGGCCCGCCTGCAGGAGGAGCTGGAGGCGAAACGGGGCGACCCGGCGATGTTTTCCTACTATCTGGGACGTATCGCACAAGAAGAGGGAAACCGGGCGCAGGCACGGTCATTGATGTATCGGACCCTGAACCTGAGAAGCCAGTATTTTCCGGCCTGGCTTCACCTGCGGGACTTGCTGAGTGAAAACCAGGGAGGCGATGCCGACCGGATTCAACGGGAAGCACTGGAGGAGCGGATCAGGCTCTTTGCCATGGGGGGCATCGTGCGCGACGCCTGGCGCGGGGCGGGCAGAGTCTCCGGGAGGCCGGCCTGGCGGGCGCCCTTCCGGGTTGCCGAACCGATAGGAACGGTGCGGATCGACTTCGAGGCGCCGGGGGACGGAATCTGGATCCTGGAGCTGAATCGCCGGTTCCTGGAGGTCTGGCAAGGGCCCGCGTGGAGCGGCGAAGTGGCGATTGCCCTGCCGCCGGGAGAACACGAGTTTCTCCTGCTGTCCTGGGACACCGATCTGCCGGTGCCCCGCCGGGGGCTTCCCTTCCGGCTGGAGATGTCCTGGGAGTAGGGACACGGCGTGTCCGTTCGTCTTGAGCTTGTCGAAGGATGAACGGGCGTGAGTCGGGCCATCCTTGCAGTTATTTCCGAAAATGGTAAGGTCAGGTCAAAAGGTTTTTCCCTTAAACAAGAAGAGATGAAGGGAGTATTTCATGTTAAACGCCATCAAAGTCAGTTTATCCCGGCAGGAAATCATTAGCGCCGTGAAGTCCATGAAAAAAAGGGACCGAGAGGACTTCTTGGAGGAATTGCTCGCAGCAACCTCCCCTGAGTACCTGAAAAGCATTAAGGATGCCCGGACAGACTATAAAGAGGGCCGTGTTAAAACGCATGATGAGGTATTCGGGCGTTGAAATACCGGCTGGTATATACACAAAAAGCCGTTAGAGATATTGACAGACTTGACGCTGGTGTCAAGAACCGCATCGGCACGACACTCCTTCGCTTCAAAGACAATCCGCTTCAATCCGCTGAACGCCTGACTAATTCGGAACTCGGCGGCTACCGTTTCCGCATCGGCGATTATCGTCTGATCTTCGACATCGAGGGCAACGACATTGTCGTGCTTCGCGTCGGCCACCGCAGGAAAATCTATAAAAGAAAATTCTCCAGGGGACGTAGTTGACTCATTAACTTGACGCAGGACGCAGTCCTCTCTCCGCTACTGTTCCTCCACTATGCCACGGCAACCACGCATAGACGCGCCGGGAGCGCTCCATCACGTTATTGCCGGAGGTGTTGACAGAACGTCGTTGATGAATCTCGGGGTTATATTTCATGAATGAAGACCGTTGAATTGTGTCATTTCGAGGAGTGCCTTAAGGTCCGTCATTTCGAGGAGCGCGAGCGACGAGAAATCCATGTCCCGAGCAAAGCGAGGGATCTTTAATATCGATGTGCTGCAAGATTTCTCCCTTCGGTCGAAATGACAGGGGAGAGGTCGAAATGACAACATGATGGCCGTTAGTGAAAGATTTCTCCCTTCGGTCGAAATGACAGGGGAGAGGTCGAAATGACAGCATGATGGCTGCTAGTGCAGGATTTCTCCCTGCGGTCGAAATGACAAAATCGTTGGATCATTCTTTTGGGTGTGCCGTGCCCGTTAGCGTGTGTCCTTGCCATGAGACCTTTAATTTTGTTTTGACAAAATTGGCACTTCTGCATACATTGTAACACATCAGTGACAGGGGGTGCGCCATGAATACAGCGATATCAGTACGGCTTCCCAAGAATCTTGCCAACCATCTGGATATGATAGCCAAAGAGACCGAACGATCCCGCTCTTTCATCATTCAGAAGGCTCTGGAGTCCTATATCGAAGATTTTGCGGATCTCCAGATCGCACTGGACCGACTCCACGACAAGGGTGATGAGGTTGTTTCAGCCAAAGAGATGAGGAAATCTCTTGGCTTATAACGTTATCTATAAAAAGTCTGTCCACCGTGACCTCAAGAAGCTATCGAAGCCCGAGGTGAAACGAATCCTCGATCTCATTGAGAAGGAACTGAGCAAGCAGCCTGAATCCAATCCCGTACTCAAGGGTCGGTTTGCCGGCCTTCGCAAGTACCGTGTTGGTGATTACAGGGTGATCTATGCCCTGTTGGGTCTTGATATTCTTATCCTCAGAATCGACAATCGTAAGGATGTTTACAAAAGCGAAATTTGACCTCGTGTTTTGGGCACGGCACGGCGTGCCCCGGCCCAAAAGAACGAGGGCAAGGTTGATCCGACCTTGCCCTCGTTCTTGTCTGGTCAGTAATGTGTGTTTACGCGTACCGTACGTCTTTCAACGGTTAGTCAAAGAGCTTCGCGATGGCGGCAGGGCTGGTGCAAACCTGCGCGTAGGCGTATTGGTGGTCCTTCATGTCTTCAGCCGTCGGGAAGCGTCGGTCAGGTGCGTTTTCGAACATCCAGTGGTTGATTTTGAGGCCCATCTCATGAGCACCCTTTTCCAGCATTTCCCGGTCATCCGGATGGGCGATGCTGATGATCTTTTTGGCCTTTTCAGCGTCGGTGCAACCCATGAGGTTGACGATACCATACTCGGTGCACACCCAGGTCACGAGCTGGTCCGGAAGGCAGATGATACTTCCTTCGGGAAGCTTCGGGAAGAAGCGTGACCTGCCGGTGGCGTCGCGGGACGATGCAGCCAGGATGGCCCGTCCACCCTTCGCCAGCGAAGCGCCAAGGGCGAACTGGAACTGGCCGCCGGTACTGGAAATGATTTTTCCGCCCACGTTGGCGGCGCAGTCCTGACCCCGGAGGTCCATGGCGGCGAAATTATTAATCGTTACCATGTTTTCCTGCTGGGAGAGGGTCTGGATGTTGTTGGTGTAGCCGATGTCGTAACCGGCAAAGTAGGGGTTCCGGTGCACCCACTCGTAGTATCGTGGAGTGTCGACGGGCATGATGTACGCCCAGCCGCACCGGCCCGGATCAAGGGTCTTCCGGGAGTTGTCCACGACTCCCCGTTCGGTCAGGGTGAAGGCGTACTCGCCGATCATTTCGCTGTGGACACCCAGATTCCGCAGGTTGGATTCGGCAAGGGCGAGAACCACCGCTGTGGGAAGGGCGCCGATGCCCACCTGGATGCAGTCACCATCACGCATGATTCCCAGGCAGTGCTGTGCTATGGCCTTATTCACCTCGTTGGGCTTGATATCTTTTTCCGAGATGAAGGGCCACTGGTATTTCGGGTCATCCACATCGACTTCCACGAAATAGTCGACTTCGTCGATGGGAAGTACCATGCCGCGGCCGGCTTCACACCAGGCATAGTCTTCACGGATTTCGCAGACGAACTTCTTGCAGGACTTGGCCACCACCATCCAGTTGTTTACCCCGTAGCTGGCATTGACGTAGCCCCCTTCGGGTACTGCACAGGCCTGGACACCCCAGTCCATGGTCCGATCGGCCTTGTTCTTCCGGTAGGCGCGGGCATATTCGGCGTCGACACCGATGGCCCATCCCCAGTGTTTCCAGTCCAGGCCCTTGTATCCCTTTGCCACAAGGCCGCGAAGCGGGGCCAGCAGGAAGGATTCGTGGATAACGTGATATTTCGCTTCCATGTCCGGTTCGGCGATCAGGTTGTTGCCGCACATAATGGCCTGGTTCCAGATTTCGATGTTTTTCAGATCGCCGGGACCATCGCCGAAGCGGGCGGACAGCGCTTCCATGGTGGGGAAGGTGTCGGACCCCGGGCCCCCGCGGTTGATCCAGTCTCCGGGCTTGACCATTTCAGCCCATTGCTTGGCCGTGATGGTCCTGTCCCTGAGCTTCTGCTGGGTGGGGGTCGTCATGATAATTTTCAATTTTTCTTTGATCTTCTCTTGTGCCATTTCTACCCTCCTTGATGTAGTAAGCCATACCTTGGCGACTTCGTAAAAAGGCCGTCCTCTATCGGACGTTTTTCCACTTTTTACGAGTTCATCATACCTCGGCAAGTGAACTTCGGCTTGAATGATGCGTTCACGACACAGCCGGGTTCCTTCTCGTTAACGCCTCAACATTACTCTAGCCTGTGACCACCCCCCTTCGTGCGGGTGATTGTGTGGCTTGCTACCACAAACAGCTATTACCATTTCGTTACAAAATGGTGGACCGGGCCTGTGAGTCGCTCGGATCGGTTCGAGAACAGGAGGTGGAAAATGCCGGGACGGAGCGTGTGGTTGAACCGCGAAATGCTTCAAACTCACAAGATCGCCTGTAGCTTACAAAGAGCGGAGGGGCTCAATGCTGCAGCGTCGGCCGTTGATCCCGGTTCCCATAAAGTGCCTGTTATCCGGGCTGTATTCGGAGAGCCGCCGCCGGTAATGGGAAAGGCCCCACACTATTACGTCTGAAAAGATGTTGTACCATAATAGACATTGAATTGTATGTCAAGACGACACTGTCGTTTTTTGTTGCACCGGCGCCATGAATCTTGACGAAAGGCGCGGGGCGGTGCCGGAGGTAGGACAAACACTGACCTCCGCGGGCTCTTTTGTCCTGTGCCGCGGGGTCCTCCGGTCCCATCTTATTTTCAGACAGCCCCTGATTGTGCGGGCCGCTCCATGAGTCTATTCTGGAATCGAAAAGAAGAACCCTTGAAAGGCCCCGCCGATCCGGGGACATACTTCAGGGAAGAACCGAAAGGAGGCACATCATGGAACGAGCACTTTTGAATACCCAGGCAATGGTCCCCAGGGGAATCATGGGTGTCATGAAGGGTTACACCCCTCGGGAATGGAGGTCTGACAAGGAAAAAACCATGGCAGTGAAGCCTGCAATGTTCAACGTCGAGTTCCTTCACGATGCCGTCTGGGGCGGTGAGACCGACTGGCGCCCCCTGGCCGCTCAGAAGGCGGGTATAAGGGCTGCTCAACGAAGGCAACCGGCTTTTTTCAACGTCGAACTTCTCCACGATGCCGTCTGGGAAGGGTGAGACGGGTTTTAGCGGCGGCAGAGGAGGCGGTCCATGAAAAAGATTCGCGTTCTTATTGTCGATGACCATCCCATCGTGAGAGCCGGTTTCAGGCAGATACTGTCGGAGACGGACGACATGGAAGTCGCCGGAGAAGCGGCAAACGGCGATGATGCCTTGGACTGCATTCGGGAGAACCAGTTCGACATCGTACTCCTGGACATTTCCATGCCCGGCCGGAACGGTCTCGAGATTCTGCGGGAATTGAAAAAGGATGCACCCGGGTTGCCCGTGCTGATCATGAGTATGTATCCCGAGGAATACTATACCGCGCGGGCGCTTCAGGCGGGAGCATCGGGCTACCTGACGAAAGCCGGCGCCCCCAATCATCTGGTTCTGTCAATACGGAAAATCCTCGGAGATCGCCCCCGGCCGCATTTGAGCGTACTTGCGGGGAAACCCTTGTTTCACGGGCGTTCATGGTCCTTCGAACATTCGATCAGGTCTTCGCCGCGGGCGGGAGAGCCCCATGGGCAGGTTCGTCACTAGATAGTTCTGCACGAGCCCTGACAGAGGGAGACCTTTCATTACGGGAAGGCGCTATGCCCTTCCCGGTTCCTCCCCCCTTTATGAAAGGGGGGCCAGGGGGGATTTAATAATCTTCCGTCTCCCTCCATATTACTTCCATTACCGTTTCCTGCAGCACCTTCCTGTTGTCAAAACGAAGAACCCGCAATCCCAATGCCCTTAACTTCCGGTCCCTGTCTTTGTCTTTTTCTTCCTGTACTGGTTCGAAGTGTTGGCCACCATCCACTTCGATTACAAGGCCTGCCTTGGGACAGAAAAAATCAACCACGAAGGAAAGTATCGGCTTCTGTCGGTAAAACTGTAAGCCCCTTACCTTCTTTCCACGAAGTTTCGACCATAACAGCAGTTCCGCATCGGTCATATTATTTCGCAGTTCCCTGGACCGCAACTTCAGCCTGGGGTTGTAGTATTGCA
>JALOBE010000026.1 GCA_023228425.1 Syntrophales bacterium | reverse complement strand
CTCGAAGAGCTCGGCGACCCGGGGCAGACCACCGGTAATATCTTTGGTCTTTGTCGTTTCCCGAGGAATCCGGGCAATGATATCACCGGCCTTGACCACATCACCGGAGGAAAGCACTATATTGGCTCCAACGGGCATAAGGTGCCGGGCTACCCCCTTTGCTCCCGGAAGCCGAACGGTTCTTCCCTCCTCATCCTTAATGGAAACGCGGGGCCTCAAGTTCGGGTCCTGGTGCTCCACGACCACTTTCCGGGACAATCCGGTCACCTCATCAACCTGTTCCTGGATGGTTTTCCCCTCCACGATGTCGCCGTACTTTATGATACCGTCCACTTCTGAAATAATGGGAATCGAGTATGGGTCCCACTCGGCGATAAGATCGCCCCTGCCGATATTCCGGCCTTCCCTTACCCGCAGCCTGGCTCCATAGGGCACGGGGTACTTGCCCCGGCTTCTTCCCTTGTCATCGAGCACATGAACCTCGCTGGTGCGGCTCATGACGATCGTTTCGCCATAACGGTTCGTGGCCGTCGCAAGATTGAAAAACTGAATCTTGCCGTCATGTCGCGCCTCGAGCGTTGAATGTTCCTCGAACTTTGCCGCGCCGCCGATATGGAAGGTCCTCATGGTAAGCTGGGTTCCTGGTTCGCCTATTGACTGCGCGGCAATAATCCCTACGGCTTCGCCGATATTGACCAGGCGACCGTGGGCGAGATCCCTGCCGTAACACCTGGCGCACACGCCGTAGGCGCTCTTGCAGGTCAGGGCCGAACGTATGAGAACCCGTTCAATGCCCACTCTGTCGATACTCTCCGCCCGCGCTTCATCGATTTCCTCGTTTGCCGCCACCAGCACTTCGCCCGTGAAGGGGTCGGTGATATCATCCAGCGCGACCCGGCCGAGAACACGCTCGCCGGCTGTTTCAATTATTTCCCCCCCCTCGACGAGAGCCGACACATAGATACCGTCAAGGGTTTTGCAGTCCTCTTCACTGACGATGGCGTCCTGGGCGACATCAACGAGCCTCCGTGTCAGATATCCCGAGTTTGCGGTTTTCAATGCCGTGTCGGCGAGACCTTTCCGTGCTCCGTGGGTTGAGATGAAGTACTGGAGAACCGAGAGGCCCTCCCTGAAATTAGCGGTAATGGGTGTCTCGATGATTTCACCTGAAGGCTTCGCCATGAGACCCCTCATTCCGGCGAGCTGCCTGATCTGGGCGGCACTGCCTCTGGCTCCCGAGTCGGCCATCATGAAAATGGGGTTGAAACTCTCCACCTTCACCGTTTCACCGTCGGGACCCGCCGTCTCGTCCGTGGCGATATCCCGCAACATCTCGTCGGCGACACGTTCCGTCGCGTGGGCCCAGATGTCGATAACCTTGTTGTACCGCTCACCATCGGTTATCAGTCCTTCCATGTACTGCTTCTGGATTTCGAGTACGTCGTCCGTCGCGCGGTTCACGATGTCCGTTTTACCGGCGGGTATGACCATGTTGTCAATGGCTATAGAAAGGCCGGACACGGTGGCGTATCGGAATCCTATATCCTTGAGGCGGTCCGCCAGGATAACGGTGTTTTTCGCTCCGCAGACCCGGTAGGCATAATCAACGAGGTTTGACAGTTCCTTCTTGTTCATGAGCTTGTTGACAACTTCAAAGGGCACTTCCGGCGGGACAATCTCATAGAGAAGGACCCTGCCCACGGTTGTCTCGACGATGCTCCCGTTCATCCGGACCTTTACCCGGGCATGAAGCGCCGCCTGCCCCGCGTCATAGGCGCACCGAACTTCCTCGGGATCGGCGAAAACCATGCCCTCGCCCTTGAGAAACCGGCCGGCCCTGGTGAGATAGTATACGCCGAGGACGATATCCTGGTTCGGCACAATAATGGGTTTCCCGCTCGCGGGAGACAGGATGTTGTTGGTGGACATTATCAGGCACCGGGCCTCCACCTGGGCCTCAACGGAAAGAGGTATGTGCACGGCCATCTGGTCTCCGTCGAAGTCGGCATTAAATGCCTGACAGACCAGGGGGTGTAACTGGATTGCCTTGCCCTCGATGAGAACGGGCTCGAAAGCCTGTATGCCGAGCCGGTGCAGCGTCGGAGCCCGGTTCAGGAGAACGGGATATTCACGGACCACCTCGTCCAGGGCATCCCATACCTCAGGCGCCTCCCGCTCAACCATTTTCTTGGCACTCTTCACCGTCGTCACAAATCCTTTTTCTTCCAGACGGTTGTAAATAAAGGGTTTGAACAGCTCCAGCGCCATCTTCTTGGGGAGGCCGCACTGGTGGAGCCGCAGATCAGGGCCGACAGTGATGACAGACCGGCCGGAGTAGTCCACCCGTTTCCCCAGGAGGTTTTGCCGGAACCGTCCCTGCTTTCCCTTGAGCATGTCCGACAATGATCGGAGGGGGCGCTTGTTGGAACCCGTAACGGCCCTTCCCCTTCTGCCGTTATCGAAGAGAACGTCCACGGCTTCCTGAAGCATGCGTTTTTCATTTCTGATTATGATCTCCGGGGCACTCAGCTCCAGAAGACGCCTGAGCCGATTGTTACGGTTCACCACGCGCCTGTAGAGATCATTCAAATCCGACGTGGCAAAGCGGCCGCCGTCAAGGGGAACCAGCGGGCGCAGATCCGGGGGAATAACAGGAAGAATCGTCAGGATCATCCATTCGGGACGGTTGTTCGACTGTCTCAGGCTTTCAACGACCTTCAGGCGCTTGGTCAGTTTCTTGCGTTTCGTGTCCGATGTCGCTGCCTTCAACTCGGCCCTGAGTTCATCGTCCAGTTCCTCGAGATCGATCTCTTCCAGAAGCTTTCGAATCGCTTCGGCACCCATGGCCGCTTCGAAGGCGTCAGGTCCGTACTCTTCGCGGTATTCAAAGTACTGTTCGTCCAGGAGCAGCTCTTTTTTCTTCAGGGGTGTGCTCTTCGGGTCTGTCACGATCCAGGACTCGAAGTACAGAACCCGCTCCAGATCTTTCAGCGTGAGATCGAGCATGTTGCCGATTCTGCTGGGAAGGCTTTTCAAAAACCATATGTGGGCAACGGGAGCGGCCAGAACGATGTGGCCCATACGGTCTCTCCGCACCTTCGACTGGATGACCTCAACACCGCATTTTTCGCAGACTATGCCGCGGTGCTTCATTCGCTTGTATCTGCCGCAGAGACACTCGTAATCCTTTACCGGACCGAATATCTTGGCACAGAAAAGGCCGTCCCGTTCAGGCTTGAAGGTTCTGTAATTGATAGTTTCCGGTTTCTTGACCTCACCGTGAGACCAGGAAAGAATCGTCTCGGGCGACGCCAGAGATATTTTTACAGCATTGAACTTGACCGGATCTTTCGGTTTTTCGAAAAAACCAAAAATATCTTCCACTGAATGACTCCCTTTTTTGAAACGTTATTACTGCTATCCGCAGATACGTACCGTGTCAGGCTGCCCGGCATCTTCGGACAGCCTGATCCAGCATTCCACGGAGCAGATTGTAGTGAGAAAAATCAGATATCACGCGGTATCCGTCACGAGTCGTTTTCGAGCAACTCTACATCGATCGACAATCCCTGCAGTTCCTTGATGAGAACATTGAAGGATTCGGGAAGTCCCGGCTCAAGCGTGTGGTCGCCCTTGACAATGGCCTCGTACATTCGGGTTCTTCCTGCCACGTCGTCGGATTTCACCGTCAAAAATTCCTGAAGTGAGTAGGCCGCGCCATAGGCCTCGATGGCCCAGACTTCCATTTCACCAAGTCTCTGACCGCCGAATTGAGCCTTGCCTCCCAGGGGCTGTTGCGTCACCAGCGAATAGGGGCCGATTGAACGGGCGTGAATCTTGTCATCCACCAAGTGATGCAATTTGAGCATGTATATGATACCCACGGTGACCTCCTGGTCAAACGGGCGGCCTGTTCTTCCATCGTAGAGCTGTGTCTGTCCGCTCACCGGCAGTGCGGCCAGGGAGAGCATCTTCTTGATCTCTTCCTCTCCGGCACCGTCGAAAACCGGCGAGGCCATGGGAATGCCTGCCTTGATACGCTCTCTGAACAGCCTGAATTCTTCCTCGGAGGCACCCTCCAGAGAGGCGGCCCGCTCGTCGTCACCGTAGATATCCTTGAGGATCGACAGCGTGGACTGACGGTCCCTGTAATGCTTCAGGAGGTCGTGCACTTTCGCTCCCAGCTCCTTCGAAGCCCAACCGAGATGGGTCTCCAGGACCTGCCCCACGTTCATGCGGGAGGGCACACCAAGAGGATTGAGCACGATATCCACGGGAGTTCCGTCGGCAAAGAAGGGCATGTCCTCCTCGGGCAAAATCCTCGACAGGACACCCTTGTTTCCATGGCGGCCAGCCATTTTGTCTCCCACGGAGAGCTTCCGCTTGATGGCCACGTAGACCTTCACCAGTTTGATCACGCCCGGCGGCAGTTCGTCGCCGGCCTTAACCGTTTCTTTCTTTTCCTCGAAAAAGGCTTCTATCCCCTCAATTTTATTTTCAAGATTGACGAAGATTTTCCTCGCCTTCTCTTCCACGGCGGCGTCTTCAATGGTTATATCCTTCCAGAGACTGAAGGGGATATTCTGCAGTTTTTCTTCCGTAATCTCTTCGTTCTTCTTCAGAAGAATCTTTTTCTTCGAAAAATCAGTGAGTTTCGAAAGGGACGCGTGGCCCGCCAGAAGACCGGCCACCTTGCGCTTGACGCTCTCGGTGATAATCGTTATCTCGTCATCGCGATCCTTGTTGATCCGGTTGATTTCCTCGTCTTCGATAAGCTGGGTTCTTCCATCCTTCTCAGTGCCCTTGCGGGAGAATATCTTGGCGTCCACCACGGTTCCTTCCACTCCGGGAGGCACGTGGAGCGACGTGTCACGCACATCCCCCGCCTTTTCTCCGAAAATGGCTCGAAGAAGCTTCTCTTCAGGGGACAGCTGTGTTTCTCCCTTGGGAGTGACTTTTCCAACCAGAATATCTCCAGCTTTCACGGAAACGCCGATCCTGGCGATGCCGCTTTCATCGAGGTTCCTCAGTACTTCATCACCCACGTTGGGAATGTCTCGGGTAATTTCTTCCTTGCCGAGCTTCGTGTCCCGGGCAACGGTTTCAAATTCTTCGATATGCACCGATGTGTAGATATCGTCCTTGACGATTCTCTCACTTACCAGGATTGAGTCTTCGTAATTATAGCCGCCCCATGACATGAAGGCCACCATGACGTTCCTGCCCAGGGCGAGTTCGCCCCATTGTGTCGCGGGACCGTCGGCGATGATGTCTCCTTTCGCCACATGATCCCCCATCTTCACGATGGGTTTGTGGTTGAAACAGGTATCCTGGTTCGACCGCTGATACTTGATCAGGTTATAAATATCGACGCCTGTGTCGAATTCGTCCTCCCCTTCCGTATCGGCCTTGACAACAATTCTGGAGGCGTCCACATCCTCGATGATCCCTGATCGCCTGGCCACGATAACTGCACCGGAGTCACGGGCGACCACCTGCTCCATGCCCGTTCCCACAAGTGGAGCCTGAGGCTGCAGGAGCGGGACGGACTGGCGTTGCATGTTGGAACCCATGAGGGCCCGGTTCGCGTCGTCATGCTCCAGAAAGGGTATCAGACCGGCGGCAACACTCACCAGCTGATTGGGAGACACGTCCATGAGCGTGATTTCACCTGGATCGACGGTTACGTAGTCTCCTCCTTTCTTTGCGGTTACCAGTTTTTCTACGAAGCGGCCGTCCTTGTCCAGAATACTGTCAGCCTGGGCAATGATCTCCGTCTCCTCTTCCATGGCCGTCAGGTACCTGATCTCGTCAACAAATACCCTGCCGTCCCTGACGACAAAGGATGGTGTCTCGATGAACCCGAACTCATTGACGCTCGCATAGGTACTGAGAGAAACGATGAGCCCGATGTTCGGCCCTTCCGGCGTTTCCACGGGACAGATGCGTCCGTAATGGGTGTTGTGGACATCGCGCACTTCGAAACCCGCCCTTTCCCGGGTAAGTCCACCGGGTCCCAGCGCCGAAAGGCGGCGCTTGTGGGTCACCTCCGAAAGAGGGTTCGTCTGATCCATGAACTGTGAAAGCTGGCTGCTTCCAAAGAATTCATTGACCACCGCCGTAACGGGCTTCGAGTTTGCCAGGTCGTTCGGCATCATGGTTTCGACATCGAGAAGGCTCATTTTCTCCTTGATGGCGCGTTCCATTCTCACCAGGCCGATGCGGTACTGGTTCTCGATCAGTTCACCGACCGACCTGATCCGCCGATTTCCAAGGTGATCGATGTCGTCTATGCTGTACTCAGGCCGGCCGTTCCTGAGATTTATCAGGTAGGTTACCGCCTCGAGGATGTCCTCCTTCCGCAGCACCGTTAGATCGGTCGGAACATTGAGCTTGAGTTTGTAGTTCATCTTCGCCCGGCCCACGTCGGACAGGTCGTAACTGTTAGACGAAAAGAAGAGGGTGTTGAAAAAGCGCCGCGCCGTATCGACAGTAGGGGGATTGCTCGGCCTCAGCCGCCGGTAGATATCGACGATGGCCTCTTCCTCGTCTTCTATCTTGTCCATCAGGAGCGTATTGCGGATGTAGGCGTCAGCCCCCTCGTCACCGAGCTGAACAAGCTTTATTGTCTTCACCTTTCCCTTGAAAATCCGGTCGATCTTCTCCTCATCCAGTTCTTCGTTGCACCGTACAATCTCCTCTCCCGTGCTTTCATCCTTCACGGTGGCCGCGACCACCCTGCCAACGAGATAGTCTTGCCCAATCTCGATACGGGTAATTCCGGCCTCTTCCACACGTTTGAGGATCGCCCTGGTGACTTTTCTCCCCTTCTTGATGAATGTCTCATCTGTTCCGGGATGCACAACATCCGCGGGAACACGTTCACCAACGATGAACTCATCAACCTTCAGGTAAAATACACCTTTGTCGATGAGCAGTGTTTCAATGCGATTGAAATGGGACAGGAGTTCCTCATCGGTGTATCCCATAGCCTTCAGAAGAATAGTTACAGGCATTTTCCGCCTTCTGTCGATCCTGGCGAAAACGAGATCCTTGGGGTCGAACTCGAGGTCCAGCCAGGATCCCCGGATGGGAATAACGCGGGCAGAGTAGATCAGCTTTCCGTGGGTCTTTCCCTTGTCATGATCGAAGAATATACCCGGAGAGCGATGAAGCTGACTGACAATGACGCGCTCCGTTCCATTTATGAGGAACGTGCCTTTTTCCGTCATCAGCGGGATCTCTCCGAAATATATTTCCTGCTCCTTGATGTCCCTGATGATACGCTTTTCGGCGCCCCGCCCCGTGTCAAAGACAACGAGGCGAACCACAATTTTCAGAGGAGCGTTATAGGTCATGCCCTTCTGGATGCACTCCTTCACATCGTAGCGGGCTTTTTCGATGCGATAGCTTACAAACTCAAGAGAACATTTTTCTCCAAAATCCACGATGGGGAAAACACTCCGAAACGCCCCCTGCAGACCAACGTTCACTCGTTCTTCGGGGGGAACGTCGGTCTGGAGAAATTTCTCGTAGGAGTTCTTTTGAATCTCGATGAGATTCGGAATATCAACAATTTTCTTTATACGGCCAAAACTTCTGCGTATTCGCATCATTCAGGGATCCTTACTGTATATAGTATCAACGGGAACCTCGTGACGCTCCCGGAGGGATCACTTAACCTCCACGGTTCCACCAACTTCTTCGACTTTCGCCTTTATATCGGCGGCTTCATCCTTTGAGACGGCTTCTTTGACAGCCTTCGGCACACTTTCAACGAGATCCTTGGCTTCCTTGAGCCCCAGCCCGGTAATAGCCCGAACCACCTTGATCACCTGGATCTTCTGATCCCCGAAGCTCGTCAGGATGGCATCGAACTCGGTTTGCTCTTCCTGCGCTTCCGTCGGGGCGGCCGCGGCACCGGCAGCATGAACCGCCGCTACGGGGGCCGCAGCTGAAACTCCCAGTCGTTCTTCAAGTTCCTTGACCATTTCAGAGAGTTCGAGAACAGTCATGTTCTCTATGAATGAAATGACATCGGCCTTCGTAATCTTCGTTTCTGACATTGTCTCTTCCTTCCTGTAGGTTTCTTAATTGGTTTGTTCTTTTTTGGCCCGGTAGCCGTCCAGCACCGTGACAAGCCCTCTTTGCACACCGCTGAGAGCCGTTACCAGCTGTGTCGGAACCGCAACAAACAGCGACAACAACTTCGCCTGCAGCACCTCTTTGCCGGGCAGGGACGCCAGCGTAACCAAC
This sequence comes from Syntrophales bacterium, assembly GCA_023228425.1. Taxonomy (NCBI): domain Bacteria; kingdom Pseudomonadati; phylum Thermodesulfobacteriota; class Syntrophia; order Syntrophales; species Syntrophales bacterium. The sequence continues at coordinate 13,217 of JALOBE010000026.1, read as the reverse complement.
TGCTCCGGCGACAGGGAAGATCCCTCGTAAACACCGCCCTTGATCTCCAGGGCAGCGTTCTTTTTTGCAAAATCTACGAGGATTTTGGTCGGTGCCACGACATCGCCGTAATTGAGGATGAGTACCCGTGGACCGCCCAGCAGGGAGTCAAGACCCGTGTAGTTCGTTTCCTTCAGGGCCCGGACGAGAAGATTGTTCTTCACAACCTGCACATCGCTGCCGGTCTTGCGAAGCCCATTTCTCAACTCACTGAGGTCCTTGACCTTGATGCCGCTGTAATCGGCAAGCATGGCAATTTTCGCGCGCCTGAGCTTCTCGTTGAGTTCCGCCACGACTTGTTCTTTTTTACCTCTGTCCAATCCATGGCCTCCTTTCAAACAATAAAATATTCACCCGACACCTATACGCTCGAAAGTCAGACCGCTTTACAGGAAGAAACATGCCTTACTCTCTATCTATATCTATGCAACACGTCTCGGCAGGCCTTCTGACACCTGTTTAAACAACCCTGTACCTGCTGTCTTTGACTTTACGTTCGTCTCTGCTTTATGTTTTTTACACGGACCGCAAGCTGTTTCGCACATCAAGGGTATCGACCTTGACGCCCGGACCCATGGTAGTAGCGAGAGATATGTTTCTGAGATAGGTACCCTTGCTCGTCGCGGGCTTCAGCTTTATAGTCGAATCAATAAGCGCGAGAAGGTTTTCCATGAGTTTTTCCGTTCCGAAGGATACTTTTCCAACGGAACTGTGAACGATACCGGCCTTATCAACGCGGAACTCCACCTGTCCCGCTTTCAGCTCCGTTACCGCCTGCTTAACATCAAAGGTCACCGTTCCCACCTTCGGGTTCGGCATCAATCCGCGGGGGCCAAGAATTTTTCCAAGCTTTCCTACCGCCCCCATCATGTCGGGAGTGGCCACCACCCGGTCAAACTCAAGCCAGCCGCCCTGAATTTTTTCAATCAGATCATCGGAACCGGCATAATCAGCCCCGGCCTCCACAGCCTCCCGTTCTTTATCGCCCTTGGCAAAAACAAGAACCCGGATGGATTTTCCAAGTCCGTTCGGCAGAACAACACTCCCGCGAACCATCTGATCGGCATGCTTGGGGTTGACGCCAAGGCGGATAGCGACATCCACGGTTTCGTCAAACGCGGCCCTTCCCGTGGAAACCACAATTTCAACGGCCTCCCTGACGGGATAGCTTCTGCCCGGCTCTACCTTTTTTCGTTGTTCCAGATATGATTTGCCCCTGTGTGCCATTGTAATACACCCTCGATTTTTTTAGTCACCGATCTCTATACCCATGGATCGAGCCGTCCCACCGATAATGTCCAGAGCGCCTTCCATGTCTACGGCATTCAGATCCTTGTACTTGAGTTCGGCAATTTCTTTGAGTTGCTTCCTGGAAATTTTTCCAACCGTTTCCCGCTTCGGATCTCCCGCCCCCTTCGCTATCTTGGCGGCCTGTTTGAGCAAAACCGATGCGGGAGGCGTTTTCGTTATAAAGGTGAAGGATTTGTCGGCATACACGGAAATGACCACGGGAATTACCGTTCCCTCCTGGTTCTGTGTCATTGCATTGTATGCCTTGCAAAATTCCATTATGTTCACCCCGTGCTGGCCCAGGGCGGGTCCGATCGGTGGCGAGGGAGTAGCTTTCCCGGCCTGAATCTGAAGCTTGATCTGCGCGATAATCTTTTTTGCCATCCTCGTTCCCTCAACAATCTCAATGATTTAAACCGTAACGGTCATTTGCTGACTCCGACGGCATCGCTCAAGTCCGGATGCCCCGCCGGGTTGCAACCCCCGTCACTACGACGCACCGTACGCGCGCGCCCTGCCTCAATGAACTTCCAGGTAACAGAGGCGCACATATATAAAATCACGTATTACACATACTCAACGATGCCCGCTTACGGCACGTTGGTTGTATGATGCAGGCCCGCCGGAGACGGGCCGGGGCGCTTTTTACGAAGCCGTCCTTCATCGTATCGAGGTTTTTCGATTTTTCCCGAGTTCATCAACTCTGGGCCACTTGAATAAAATCAAGCTCCACCGGCGTCGATCGCCCGAATATGCTGACGATAACCCGCAGCTTGCCCTTTTCTTCCTTCACCTCGTCCACGACCCCGTCAAAGTTTGAGAAGGGGCCGTCTATGATTCTCACATGGTCGCCGATTTCGAACCGGAATCTGGGTTTTGGTTTCAGCGTTCCCTCGCTGATTCTCGTCTTCAGGAGTTCCACATCGTCACTCGAAATGGGCGAAGGTTTTTCCTTGCTGCCGATGAATCCCGTCACTTTCGGCGTTTCCTTCACAAGGTGCCAGGTGTCCTCATTGAGCTGCATGTTGATAAGCATGTAGCTGGGGAAAAACTTGCGCTTCGATGTCTTCCTTTCGCCCCGGACAAGCTCCACCACGTCCTCTTCGGGAACGAGGATGTCGGCAAAATACTCCTGCATTCCCGAGGCGGCTATCCGTTCCTCAAGAGATTGCTTCACCCTGTTCTCGAATCCCGAGTAGGTGTGTATGACATACCATTTGAAAGCCATAGTGGATTATCCCAGTACGAGCCTCACCAGCCTCGTCAACACTGTGTCGATAAGGCCCAGGTAGAGGCTTATAAACAAAACAACGAAAATAACCACCGATGTCGAAGCGAGGGCCTGCTTCGGCGTCGGCCAGGTGACTTTTTTCAATTCCGATCGAGCTTCCCGTACAAACTGAACCGACACTCTCCAGGCATTTCCAATCTTTTCCATGCGTACGCCCTGAAATTGAAATGGCAGGCCAGGAGGGATTCGAACCCCCAACATCCGGATTTGGAGTCCGGCGCTCTATCCGTTAGAGCTACTGGCCTGCATAGTGCTCCTGTCTACTTTGTTTCCTTATGTACTGTGTGAACCTGGCAAAAGCGACAGTACTTCTTTAATTCGAGACGATTTTTCATGGTTCTCTTGTTCTTCGTCGTCGTATAATTTCTCTGCTTGCATTCACCGCAGGCCAGGGTAATGATATCTCTCATCGCACATGCTTCCTCACGAGAATGGAGCCCACGACCAGGATTGAACTGGTGACCTCATCCTTACCAAGGATGTGCTCTACCGACTGAGCTACGTGGGCCTGTTACCATCAAAAAAACACGGGGAACTGCGTGGGCCGTTCCTCGATGGTTTCCTGGAGCGGGAAACGGGATTCGAACCCGCGACCCTCAGCTTGGAAGGCTGACGCTCTAGCCACTGAGCTACTCCCGCCTCAAACACGTACCGCATTTTAAAAATATGGTGGAGGGGGGAGGATTCGAACCTCCGTAGGCTCCGCCGGCAGATTTACAGTCTGCTCCCTTTGGCCGCTCGGGAACCCCTCCACATCAAGGGTTGCTTTAAATGGAGCTGGCGATGGGATTCGAACCCGCGACCTGCTGATTACAAATCAGCTGCTCTACCTGTTGAGCTACGCCAGCCGATAACGCCCTGATATCCAAAAGAAAACGCCGCACCACAGGCACGACTCAATCACACAAACCGAGGCAAAGAGGGAATCTAATTTTTCTCACTCTATTTGTCAAGTATTTTATTGTGTCCGTTGCTGTGTTACGATTTTTTCCGATAAGGAACAGTCGGCGAGGTTCGCAATCCTGTCAGCGACCCTTTCCTATGACCCGGGCGCAGAAAAGGTATATCTCCGTGTCACTGTCCCTCCAGGAGTCCGGGGGGAGGCCCGCCTTGATACAGGTTTCTTCTAAAAAAGTGATGGTGTCCCAGCGATGATCACGGGCCACCTGCGGCAGCAACAGGCCCGAACGGGAACCCCTGGTAATATACAGGCCATGTCGGCCGGGCTCTATTTCATCGATAGTGCTGATCTTCCGCAGGGGCTCCAATACCGATATCTCGATATCCATGTTTTCGAATTCTTCCGGGGTCAGCGATGCAAACCGGGGATCGTCAAAGGCAGCCGCCCGGGCCGCATCCGCCACCGTTTTGCAGAGAGGCTTCACGGGATGGATGTAGCCGATACACCCTCGCAAGGTTCCCCGTTGCTTCAGGGTAACGAACGCGCCCCGTGGTTCACGAAGACGCTCCCCCATGGCCTGGTTTGCGGAAAACTTTCGACCCGCCAGGGCATGGCCGATACTTTCCCGGGCGATGTTGATCAGTTCATTCTCTTCGTCCTCGGACAGTTCCCTGTTCTTCAACTCCTGTTCCGCACTCTTCATCAGCGCCACGGCAGCGTAGCCTACGACGCCCGATCTGTCGCCCGTCACATCGCCGGAGTTTTCGTATTGCAGCACCTGTACGCTGTTACAGCCCCACGCCTCGGCAACAGTCATGGCTATCCGTATGGGACCGTAGCCACAGGCTTCCGATGCCCCTCGCTCAATCGCGTCGTGCAGACCGGGGGCATCCATTTTCTTTATGAAATCCAGCGTCGCCAGGTCCATTTTCACAGCCCCGTCGTACCGGTGAAAGTGAGAAAAGTCAGAGCTTGCGGCGACCAGTACCTTCCGATTTTCCCTCTTCACTGAAGCGATTATCGCCGACGCGACGGCATCGCATACTCTCGGATCCTGGGACCCCACGGTAACCGGCACGAAGGACAGACCCGGAAGAAGGATCTGGATGAAGGGAACCTGCAATTCTATCGAGTTTTCCGGATTCCTTTCATCAAAGCCCCGTGAGATCAGATCAACGTCACCACGATCAAGCAGAAGGCCCGCCAGTTCCCTGTCAACAGGCAGCACCCCCAGAGGAGACTCGTAACCGGCGCCGCCATACACGGTGGCGCCCCTGAAGGGCTGTCTGTGGCTTATGCCTATGAGGATTATCGCGTCAGGGGCCGCCCGGGCGGCAAACGTCCAGGCTGCAGCGGCAACCCTGCCCGAATAGGACAGGCCCGCATGGGGTGTTATTACGGCAAGCAGATCGTCCTTTTCCGACAGCGCAGGCATAGAGACACTGCCGGCATATTCCTCGATCCGTCGTTGCAGCTCGCGGGATGAGGCCGGATACCAGGACCCCGCCAGGAGCGCCTTGCGAATATGATCGTCCATATCAGTCCCTGAACATTGACCATGAGCCATACCAGTATTCTTTTTTATAAATAATCTCGTCATTTGTCAAGGTGTGACCCGTTCCCGGTAATCCACCACCACGCAGCATCGGAGCCGAAATCGCCGGACATCGTGGTGTGCCGCCTCTCGGCCGGAGCCGCTTCAATAACGACGTGCCGCAGAATCCCGCACCGGTATGAGGCATGAATTATTTGAACGTGACGATCCTACAGTGTATAGTGCTTTTGTGGAGAGTGAACCCGTGAAGAAAGCCCTGATCACCATTATTCTTGTAGTGGTTATAGTCGCCGGGGGTACCCTGGCCACCGTGTATGTCATGCTGGACAAAATCATCCACAAAGCCATCGAGGTTGTCGGTCCGGAGATAACCGGCGTGAGTGTCGAGGTCAATTCGGTTTCGATCGCTCCGTTTTCAGGAGCGATCGAACTCAAATCCCTGACCCTCGGCACCCCCCAGGGTTTCAATGCAAACCGATCCCTGTTCGTGCGGGACATCACGGTGAGGATCTCGATGGCATCCCTTTTGAAAAAGGTCATCGTTATCGAAGAGGTTATTGTCGACGGAGCTTCCATTACCTGGGAAGGCGTACTCGGAAACAATCATCGACAGATCATACGTAACATGCAAACCTACGTGGAAGGGTTCACACAGCCGGCAGCGGGGGGAAAACCGCCGGGTCCCGACAGAAAGAAGGAAACGGGGAGGAATGTCACCATCAAAAAGGTTGTTCTGCGGAACAGCTCTCTCGTTCTTGTCGCCGCGGGGAAACAACTCGCCACGGTCCCTATTCCCAACCGGCGGTTGACCGATATCAGCACCGGGAAAGGAGGAAAACGCCCCGAAGAGGCGGTCCGGGAAACCTATGACCTGGTGTACGACACGCTCTCCCGTTCGGCCGGGGAACATTCCCGGGTCTTCAGGGAAAAGCTCGGTGAACTGGAACAGCGGGGAAAGGACATTCTTGAAAGTGCCGGAGAAGCAACCGCCGGGATACGTGAAGAAGCGGCGGAGAAACTGCGGGACATAAAACAAGGCTTGAAAAATCTCTTCAAGTAACGATGATGAACCGGACGCGCTCAATCCATGCCAGAAACCATATTCACAGTAAATCGCAGCATCGGCTATTCGGAAACAGGCCCTGACGGCAGGCTGAAAGTCGGCTCTGCCTTTGACTTCCTCCAGGATGCGGCCGCTGACCACGCCGTCCGGCTCGGCGTATCGGCAGCGGACCTCATGGTGCTGAATCTCGGCTGGGTCCTGCGCCAGTACCATCTGACCGTAAAGCGCCATCCTGCCCACGGCGAATCGATCCGGATAAGTACGTGGCGGCATTCCCACCGACGGCTCTATGAGCTGCGGGAATATGAGATGGAAGACGACTCGGGGAACCGGATCATGCATGCCAGGAGTTCTTGGGTTCTCATCAACCTGCAATCGAGAAAACCCCTCCGGCTCGACAGAAATCTGCATCACAGAGAAAACGGCCGGGCAATATCCTGGGCCGTTCCATCCCCCCCGCATCCGAAACGGGTCGACCGGGAAATCACCTTCCCCGTCAGGAGGCACGATCTTGACGTGAACCGCCACGCCAACAACGCCGTTTTTATTCAATGGGCGCTGGATACCGCCCCACCGGAAACGGCAGACACCTTCTTCCTCAAAGAAATCAATGCCCTGTTTATCGCGGAGGCCCTGGAAGGTGATGCCCTCACCTCCCAGGCACAGATGACGGAAGGCGGCGACTCCCTTTCGTTCCTGCACAGGATTGTCGACATAAAAACCGGCAGGGAGCTCTCACGGATGCAAAGCTTCTGGCAACACCGATCCGGTTTTTGATGCCGCGAACGGGAACCGAACATTTTTTCCGGTCCGTGGTCTTGACACGAGTATATTTATGCTATATTAGGCTCATCACACGGTAAGGACCGTGAGTTTTCCGAACAACATCGAACAGAGGATTACAGCAGAACCGTGGACATTCCGAGTAGTAGATGCCCGGAAATAAAGCGCGACGAAACCGCTGCGCTACCCCTGCCCCTGTGGCTGGTCAGCCCCGTGGACCAGGGCGTGACCTGACGCCCGCCGATCCACCCGTGACCGTCCATAGTGGGCGGTCACTACACGAGGTGGATCATGCCGGACACCATCCTTAATGAATTAAAAGAACTTCTGGAAGCGGCCCTCGCCGGGGACGACGCCAGCCACGACGCCCTGACGGAACAGCTCGAAGCGTACCTGGAAGCAGGCGACAGGGAATCGTTGCGTGATTTCTTCGCCTCCGTCCATCCCGCCGACGCGGCCCATATCTTTGAATCCTATTCTCCTGAACGTGCCTGCGCCTTTCTGAGAATTCTGGACATCACGTCACAGGTCGAGATATTCAACTATATTCCGGCCCGGTTCGAAGCCCGCATGGCCACGACAATGAGCCGCCACGAACTGGCCGCCATTATAGGCGCCATGTCCCATGACGAGCGCGCAGACCTGTTCAACCGGCTCACGCCGGAGCAACGGGACGACATTCTCCCGGCCCTCGCGCAGGTAGAGCGCGAGGATATCCACAAGCTCGCGTCCTACCCGGAAGGGACGGCCGGCGCCGTCATGACCTCCGATTACTGCACCCTGGAGCCCGATCTTACCGCCGCGGGGGCATTGGACAAACTCCGCAGGGAGGCGCCCGACAAGGAAACAATCTACCACTCCTATGTCATTGATACTGACAGGAAGCTTCTGGGGGTGGTGTCGTTGCGGGATCTGGTGATGGCATCACCGGGCGCCCCGGTGAAGGACATCATGATCAGCGAGCCGATTTTCGGCCGGGCCACGGACAACGATGAGGATACGGCGGACATCATGGCCAAGTATGACCTCATTGCAATGCCCATCTTAAACGGTGATGACAGGCTCGTGGGAATCGTCACCTTCGATGACGTGCAGGACATCATCGAAGAAGAAGCTACCGAGGACTTTCACCGCATGGGCTCCATTTCGGGGATCGGTGAAAAGCTCACGGAAACCAGCTTCATGGAAGCCGGATCGTGGCTTCTTATCCAGAAGCGTTTTCCCTGGCTGCTGGCGCTGGTTTTCGTCAACCTCCTTTCAGGAGCGGGAATCGCCTATTTCGAAGACACCATCCGGGCGGTCGTGGCACTGGTTTTCTTCATGCCGCTCCTCATCGCAAGCGGAGGTAACGCCGGTGCTCAGTCAGCCACGCTGATGGTGCGCGCCCTGGCTACGGGGGACGTTAAAACAAAGGATTGGGTCACCCTCCTGGGCAGAGAGGTGGGCATCGCCCTCCTCCTGGGCCTCGGCATGGCCCTGGCGGTGTCCTTCGTGGGCGTCTTCAGGTCCGGGCCCGAGGTGGCCCTGGTGGTGGCCCTTACCATGATGGCGGTGGTACTCTTCGGAAGCCTGGTGGGCTGCCTGTTGCCCTGTCTGCTGACCAGGTTCAACATAGACCCGGCCACGGCAAGCGTGCCCCTGATAACGTCCATTGCCGACGTAGGAGGCATTATCATCTATTTCAACATCGCCACCCGGCTTCTGAAAATGCACGGAATCCTGTGAACGGAAAGCACCGGGGGAGAGCGTGACGGATACACCCGTGCCGTCGGGCTCATCGTTCCCCTTGCCGGGCGAGTAGCGGACTTGCACCGCCAAGTGGGGGCGCCCTGCCGGGCGCACACATGAAAAAAGGGGACAGGCAACCTGCCTGTCCCCTTCACGCATACTGGTGGAGCTGGACGGGATCGAACCGACGACCTCTTGAATGCCATTCAAGCGCTCTCCCAACTGAGCTACAGCCCCGGAATGTCGTAACGAACAGACGGGTTAGCTAGCACAGCATCCCGCCCCCTGTCAATATAAAATTCTTGACAAAACCAACGCCGTCGATATACTCGGGACTTCTTGCCGGAGTGGTGGAACTGGTAGACGCAGGGGACTCAAAATCCCCCGGGAGCAATCCCATCTCGGTTCGATTCCGAGCTCCGGCACCAAAAAAAATACAAGGGCTTACAGGTTCAGCGATGAACAGGCAAGCCCTTCTTTTTTTCTATTTGCACCTTGCTTATGCCTGGACTAGCCCCCATTTTGACCGGACACCCTGAGCCTGGCAATACGTTGTAAGGAAATGCGAAATGCTCGGAGACTCCGGTTCCGACCATCCAAAAAAGAGGAGGAAGACTCCGCCGGAAGGAAGCAGCCACTCCGCCCCTCTCCGGGGTGGCAAACAAAAAAAGCAGGCAATGTGATCTACCTGCTTACCCCCGGAAATGTGTGGACTTCACCGGCAGGATTGCTTCTAGGGATGCACTGACGCACGCTAGACAGGGGATGTGCCCGGGATGGCTATTGATGATACAAAAAATCTCTTGACAGATGCATTTCTACGATAGTAACGTCACAACCCACAACCACTGATGCGAGCATCCGCCCTTACGTTCATCAAGGACGTGAGAGGTTTTATACTCACCCTCGTTCTAGCCGGACGAGGGTTTTTTTATAAAACAGGAGGTTCCTGTGAAAATCGCTATTTTCATTGATGGGGGATACCTTGATAAAATCTTAAAAAACAACTCTATCCGAATCGATTACTGCAAACTGTCCGAGGAACTTTCCATGGGCAAAACAATCCTTCGAACATATTATTATAATTGCCTTCCGTACCAGGGCAGTCCGCCAACCGATGAAGAAAAGAGTAGATTTTCAGGTGCACAACGATTTCATCGCGCCCTGGAACGATTGCCGAGGTACCAAGTAAGAACGGGAAAACTTGCAAAAAGGGGCGATCAATACGAACAAAAAGGGATTGATACCTTAATAAGCATTGACCTTGTAAACTTGTCCGCATCAGGGAAAATATCTGATGCGGTCCTTGTTGCGGGAGATAGCGATTTTAACCCGGCCGTCAGGATAGCAAAAGAACATGGCGTCAATGTTTTTTTATGCCATTCAGTAAACAGGAACGAATATCACGATTCGCTTTGGGAAATATGCGATGAAAGGATTCCTATAGGCAGGGATTTTCTTGAAAAGATAAAAAAGTGACGACCCGGCCGTTACGGGAAGCACGGAGCACAAGACAAAATACATTATATTTAGTCGATCCTGAAAAACTCGTTTTTTCAGATCGCTGTCCTACCCGCAGGCTCTTTGGCAACCAAAGCATCTTTCTCCTGAACGGTGGTATCCACATTGATGCGGGCAAGCCGGGATGGCTTTACCGTCTTCAGTTTCAACCCCGCTTCGATGGTCTCTTTCAGCAACTCCCAGCGCCCGCCTCTCCAATACGACCCCGCCACCTGGTCATGCTCGAGGGATCTATGGGAAAGGCGTGCTGAAAAAACTTCATGCCGCTCAGGTACTGCCGGCAGGGGTTCTCAACCCACCCGTCAAGAACGCCTTCATCGCTGAGGGTGTGCATGTACGTGAGGTAATGCAGGGAATTGAGAACCACTGCAGCCGCTATGCCGGGTTTTATGTTCTTCCGACCAACGATATCAAGGATCCCCTTCAGGCACTCAAGGTATACCGCACCAAGGACGCCGTCCGGACATGAAGCATCTTCGCACCCACAGTTCCCCGGCCATGGACGGCAGGCTCTTTGTCCAGTTCATCGCGCTCATCATCATCAGCGCCCTGCGCAGGAAAATGCGGGAGACGAAACTCGCGGAAAAGCACACCCTGCGTGAACTGCTTTTGGAGATGGAGACGCTCTCCCGAATACGCTTTTCCGACACGTACGGCCAGATGCTCACGGAAATTACCAAGCCCCAGCGGCTGATCATGGAAAGCTTCGAGGTCAGCACGCATTAAACGTCAACGCCTTTACCCGACATTAGATGTGTGACATGACACGAGTCCTTCTTCTGTTTTTCAAGAATTTCAATCGCCCATTGAGTCGCGTTTCCGACAACAGACGGACATTTTTCACTATGGCCTCCGGCTTTTTCAAATTCCTCAAACTGGGCCGGGTCCAAAAGAAAAAAAGGCCGGCCCATAAGTTTCGTCTGGATTTCTCCACAGATGATCGTTCCGTATTCTTCTAAAAATTTCTGCACCATCGTGTCCGCCAGTCCGTATGCGACATATCTTTTTTTTTCAAGGTCAATAATATTTTCAAGATCCCGGCCATAGAGCTGACTGAGGACCATGACAGCTCCCGCCAGCGCTCCACACTGGCCTTTCGTACTCAAGCCGGTTCCTCCCGCGAGACCGCTGGCGGACCTGAACACATCCGGATTCCGTATTTCAGGATACACTTCATACAATGCTCCGATAACGCACTGGGCGCACCCATGATAGTTTTTCTCAAATTCGAATCCAATTTCATAACCACGTTTCGCTGTATCGTTTTTCATTGCGGTCTCCTTGTTGTATGTTTGCCTTTTCGGCGGTGCGGATACGACTCTGATACGGTTCTCTCTCAGCTGGTTTCCTGCCTTTTCCGTTTTTCAAGAATTTCAATTGTCCATTGAGTCGCGTTGCCGACAACAGACGGACATTTTTCACTGGCGCCGCCGGCTTTTTCAAATTCCTCAACCTGGGCCGGGTCCAAAAGAAAAAAAGGCCGTCCCATAAGTTTCGTCTGGATTTCTCCACAGATGACCGTTCCGTATTCTTCTAAAAATTTCTGCACCATCATGTCCGCAAGTCCGTATGAAACAAATCTCTTTTTCTCGAGGTCGTCCATATTTTCAAGATCCCGGCCATAGAGCTGACTGAGAACCATGACAGCTCCCGCCAGCGCTCCACACTGGCCTTTCGTACTCAAGCCGGTTCCTCCCGCGAGACCGCTGGCGGATCTGAACACATCCGGATTCCGTATTTCAGGATACACTTCATACAATGCTCCGATAACACATTGAGCACAGACTTGATAGTTTTTCACAAACTCAAATCCAATTTCATAGCCACGTTTCGCTGTATCGTTTTTCATCGTGATCTCCTTGGTGCATGTTTATCTTGCCGGCACAGGGATACAAAATAGTGTCACATACTGCGGATCGAGTTCCGTACCCTTCGGTTTGCGATCATGCCGCGTCCCGCAATTCTCCGTGATGAGCACCGGACGATCCGGTAAAAAGTCGGAAAACGTCCAATTCAGGACGGCGTTGTAAAAGGCCCCGCCCTTCGGTGCGCAACGTCCGGTTTCGGGACGGCTGCAGATTGATATCACCAATATCTTTCAGCGTAAACTGCTAAAAACAGAATCCATCGCGATGGCTCGCCGTCGCCATGAGCTCAAATGTATCTGTCGTGTCCCGGGAAATGACTCAATTCCGCGCCCTTAAGCATCGCATGGTATTGCCCTTCGGTATCCCGCATGTCCCTTCGTGCCATGTAAAAAAGATACTACACCACTTTTTCCACGATTTAGTACCAAGGTACAATATACATGTGAAAAATAAGCGGTAGACTGCAATCAAACGACACGTTCAAAGAACGACGTACCTACTGGACATAAAGAGAAAAAGGAGACGACATCATGGCAACGGCAATCGGCAAGGCAGTAATTCTTTTCGGAACGGTGAAGGCGGTAGCACCCGATGGAACGGAGCGGGTACTCGAGCCCAACAGCGTTGTATACGCCAACGAACGGATCATAACAGAAAGTGACGGCAGTGTGTCAATCATGCTTGACGGTCCTCCGCCGTCGCAGATCGATCTCGGCAGAATGAGCGATGTGCTTCTGGACGAGGACGTGTACGCGGCGGGTCCCGCGACCGCCGATGCAATGGACATGATGGCCGAAGCCGAACGCATCCTGGAAGCCCTGGAAGGCGACGAGGACATCGAGATTGACGCGACCGCGGCCGGTGCGGGCGGCGGCGCGGGCGGCGGCCTCACCCTCGTCAAATTCGATGCCGACGGCAACGAGATACTCCCCGACAGCGGCGCCGAGACCCAGGGAGTAAGTTTCGGTACGACCGATACGATCGAGGGGATTGTGGGTGAGGAACCACCTGAGACTCCTCCAGATCTACCAGACCTCATTGAAGCGACCGCGACGCTGACCTCCGAAGGTTGGGGCGATGAAGACGCCGGTACGGTGACCTACACCGTGACGGTGGACCATGCCCCCCAGGCGGACCAGGACTTCACCTTTACACTCTCCAACGGACAGGTTGTGACG
>JALOBE010000025.1 GCA_023228425.1 Syntrophales bacterium | reverse complement strand
GAACTTTGCCAAGCTGCTGCAGTGGGCAGCTGCTTTTTTGCGTCTAATTTTACAATGGCTTTCTGCTTGCCAAAAAATCGGTTCCTACAGAACCACTTTCTAAAAATGGGTTTTTCAGGATCGACTAATTAATGCTATACAGATTTTCAGGGTTCATTTTATACACTACATTTTCATGAGAGTACTGCGGGGATCGACGAGACGCCCAATTCTCTCAAGATTTCCTGTTGCTCTGTTGCCACCTCAGTGGGTAGTCATCTGTCTTGGAGCGACATCCAGGCTTGGCTGGACAACCCTGAGAACCTGTGGGGCTTGGGGCAGAGCAGCTACGCCGGCCTCAATAACCGGGTAGCGGTTGGACAAGAAGAAGATGGAGCTTCTCTTTATCTTGTATCAGCCGAGCGCTTACGCCTGCTGGTGGGTCGCAAGGCCCCGGAATACCCGAATTCCAAGCGTGCAGTGCGCGGCGAGTTTATATACAGAGGGGCGACATACCGCATGGATGTTACAGACCCCGTAGTTGAACGGAATTTCCTTGCACGTGATGACGGTCAATATGTCATACCAAGTCCAGTACTATGTATCAGCCTTGGCGACCCCTACCAAGGCTATTACTATAAACTTATAGCGGCTGTTCTGTACGCGGAGCGGTTCACATGAAATCAGAGATCTACACCATTGGCCATTCAAATTATGAAATTACCGTCTTCATGGATTTGTTGCGCCGGCATGACATTACCGCTCTCGGTGATGTTCGGTCACACCCATATAGCCGGTATGTGCCGCAATATTCACGAGAACCGTTGAAAACTGCGTTGACGGCAGCAGGCATCGCTTACGTTTTTCTCGGCAAAGAGTTAGGCGCACGGAGTGAAAATCCAGCCTGCTACAAACAAGGCAGAGTTCAGTATGAACGATTAGCCAAAGAGCCGATATTCCTTGAAGGAATCGATCGCGTAGTTCAAGGCATTAACCGGTACCGCATTGCGCTCATGTGCGCCGAGAAAGATCCTATCGAATGTCACAGGGCATTATTAGTGGCACGCAAGCTTTCCGAAACTGGCATCCCAGTCAATCACATCTTGACTGATGGCTCCCTGGAGTCTCATGAAGCCATGGAGTCTCGTCTTCTTGCCGTTTGGAAGCTATCGGAAGGCGACATGTTTAAAAGCCGAGAGGAATTCATGGCTGATGCCTATTTAATGCAAGGTGAGCGTGTTGCATATCAGGACGAGACAATGGCCAAAGAAGAACGGGTTGCGGTGTCATGAAAATATTTACTATAGGTTTTACAAAAAAAAGCGCGGAGCAGTTCTTTACTCGCCTAAAGCAGCCGGGGCTTATTCGCGTTGTCGATGCCCGTCTCAATAATGTCTCACAGCTGGCGGGATTTACAAAAAAGAACGACTTAAAGTTTTTCCTCCGTGAAATCTGCAAGATCGATTATGTTCATTTGCCGGAATTAGCGCCGACCCAAGATATTCTCGATGCCTACAAAAAGAATGGCGGTGACTGGGCTACTTACGAACTGCAGTTCTTATCATTGATGGCCGCACGCCACATAGAAGATAAGGTCGATAAGAGCATTCTTGATGGTGGGTGCCTACTTTGCAGCGAGACCACACCCGAGCATTGTCATCGCAGACTTGTCGCTGAATATTTGCACAGGGAATGGGATGATGTCGAAATTGTTCATCTATAAGAAACCTGCCATTGCGCTGCACTCGGACGCGCCAAAAGCGGCTCTTCGCTTGCGTTTGGCGCGCCGGTGAGCTTGAACGTTCGGCCCAAGAAAACAGAGGCAACATTCCCTATTTTTTCTCTCTATGGTATTTTATGTTTGAACAAGATTGCAGGGAGGACACGGAATGGAAACAAGACTGAAAATGATCTATTGGAAAGGGGAAAAGTTTTGGGTGGGTAAGCTTTTTGAACATCCAGAAATCATGACTCAGGGCGAAACGCTTGAAGAACTAGAAGAAAACATGAAAGATGCCTATATGTTGATGGCTACAAATAGGGGGACGTACTTACCTATTTAACTTACTCCCGCTGTCCCCGCCCCCGCCGGGTCACAGACCGGCTCTGAAGGCGTCAAGAACAACCCGGACCATCAGAAAACAGCGAAACAACAAGGGATGACACAGCCTTCCTTTTCATGGGTCCGTGCCTCCACGGAAGGGAAACGATTCCTCGTCGCCCTCCGGAATAACGGACATCAAAGGCCCTATGAAACGACGCCCCCACCCGCTTCTCATCGCTCGGTATCTGCCGGCAGCGAAGCGTTCAATGCTCTATGAACGAATCAGCAGGCTTGCAGCGATTGGGAGGGTACACCCGGGAAAAGGTTCCATGCCGTCCCGGAATCTCCTTGATCGGGGCAGGAACAGATACTGTCATCACAGAGAGTCGTTCCATACCCTACGGGCGGACGACTAGACGAGGCCCCGTGGAGTTCACCGGAAGGCACACCGGCCCGCGGAGGGATAGAACCGGGTCACGCGGTCCTCATCATCATCGACGCCGTCGCCGTAACCACGGGTATCACCTGCCGGCTGCGTACAGGCTCCTCTCCTTGTCCAAGAGTCTCAAGGAGACCGGGGCTTCTGGAAAGGCTTCACCGACGGCGTGGAGCATGTTGAAGGAATGATCGCTCCGGTCACGAACCTTGCGGCGGAAGTCATTATACTCTCCATGAACCGACGGCTTTTTCATCTAAATCATTGCTTAAACGAGCAGTTCGGTGTAGATAGACACTCGGATACCGCCCTGCCCTAAAGGATCAGCGAGTTGGAGAAATGATACAGTTTTTCATTGGAACGAAAGCACAGTTCATAAAAATGGCTCCCATTATGGCGGAACTCCAGCACAGGAATATTGCCTTTCGTTATATTGACAGTGGTCAACACGGGGACTTTACCCGATCTCTCAGGCAAGTTTTTAAAATTCGAGAGCCGGATTTCAGTTTTAGTGACAATAAGCGTGATATTACGAGTATAGCATCTGCTTTGCGATGGGCTGTTCGGCTTAGTTCTTACTGTATTTTTGGAAAAAAGTGGCTACGAGAAAAAGTGTTTCCCGGTGGAGGCATATGCCTTGTACACGGTGACACTATGAGCACACTTCTTGGCGTTTCGCTGGCTCGGGCAGCTGGGCTTGAGGTGGGACATGTTGAAGCGGGGCTACGAAGCTATGACTACCTTCACCCTTTCCCGGAAGAACTGATCCGCGTCTACTGCATGAAGCGTTGCAATGTTTTGTTCGCACCCTCCGCAGACGCTTTGAGCCATCTGAATCAAATGAATGTTCCGGGAAAAGTGATCCCCGTTGATGGGAACACCGTAGTCGACGCGCTACATTTCGCTGAAACTGTGCCTGCTACAATATCTATACCGCAAGAACCCTATGCCCTCGCTGCATGCCACAGGCTTGAAACGATCACAAACCGCAACCGCCTTGAACGAGTGGTTTCACTCATAAATCGTGTGTCTGAAGAATTACCTGTGATCTTCGTAACGCACAAGCCTACACGCAGATACCTCACTCGATACAATCTGCACAATAGACTGTCTTCGGACGTGAAAATCATGGAGATGCAGGATTACGTAAGCTTCACGGCCCTGATGCGTAACGCGAAAATGGTACTCGCTGATGGGGGAAGCATCCAGGAAGAATGCAGTTACCTGTGTAAGCCCTGTTTGGTGCTGAGAAATAAAACAGAACGTTGCGACGGAATCGGAATTAACGCCATGCTATGGGGGTTCAAAAATCAGATGCTGGAAGAATTCCTCGCAATGGCAAAGGACTTCAGGCCGGTTCCGATAGATTTGCCTAGACCTTCGAAGCAGATTGCAGATTATTTAATCCACTCTTGCGGCATAGCACATGGCAATTCATTGTCTGCTGAAACAATCAAAAAATATCGGTCTGCTCCCTAATTCCGGGGTAAAGTTAATCCTTTTACCGTTTCCTCTCAATATTTTGTTTTCAACCACAAATCTGAGATGCATTTTGGCCCGGTCGGCAGGACCGACAATGTCAACGGAACAATTTGACTGGGAAGTGCTGGCGGGGAAGTACGGCGACCTGTTCAAAGATATCCTTCGATGCTGACAGTTGCCTGTGGCGATCTCGCATTCACAGCCGGCGTGCGAAATTTGTGAACCCTGCCGACGAGCTATTCTGCCACTGCTACGATCTCTTTTCTCAGGACAAAATATGCAGGTATCGCCATGATGGCAACCAGAACAATGCTGAACAATCTGTCCATAAGAGCGACAGCCGCAACAATTTCCATATCGAGTCCAAGCATCCAGGCCACTGATATCAGGGCACCTTCTCGAACACCGATCCCACCCGGTATGAGGGGAACAAGAAAGCCGAACTCGCTTATAGCCGCAAGCAGGAGTATCTCCTGAACGCCGAGATTCAGGTTCGTTCCCAGAAAAAACAACAGCCACAATCGAATACAGCGCAATAACAGTATCCCGCCGTAGGAGACAAACAAGCGAGACAAAAGCTGACCATGCCCCTCAAACAATCGAAGGGATCGCTCCATTGTATCCAGACGGCGCCGCACACCTGCCGGCAGGAAGACAAGCACGACCGAGCCCTTGGCAATTATCGCAATGGAAAGACTGGTTATCAAAACCGAAAGAACTGCCACGGGTACAAAGGAGTTTCCCAGCTTGTCGGCCCCGAGAATAATTGAGCCCGTTGCAAAAATTCCCGTTGCCGCGAGAGAAAGAAAATATAAAGGGGACGATAAAGCCCCAAGCTCTCCCCAGGCGAGACCGCAGTGTCTTTTGCAGTAGGCCGCAATGAGCGTGATGCCCGACAGGGGAATCATCTGATTGAAAAAAGTGCGCAACCATCCGAGCCAGAAAGCCGACATTCGACGCATTGTGACTCCGAGTAACTGAATCGGCCGCACAAACACTTCCACCATCAAAAGCCGGGCAAGAAAAGTAGTAATCAGCCATGGAATTACAATCTTCGGGGAAAAATAAAAAATAAATGCAAGTGCGCCCGATTTGCACACTTGCATTAATATCAGTCCGAAAAGAGTCAGCCCGAGGAGCCAGGATAGCCACAGGACCACCCGAGAATAGTTTTTAGTTGAGTTATTCTTCATAGAAACTCGGAATTAGAGATGTCACCGTTTTCCCGACAAGTGATCGGATTTCTGCCATGATGGCTGATGAAAGCGAAGGTTGCCCGTCACGAATCCGTTCACCTGTGCTTTTGCTTTGGTATTTCAACAGACAGATCACACCTTCACAAAATCCTGACAATCCCAAACCAACAGCACGAATTCTATGATGCTTCAATGCTATAAGCATGCTGGCAATGTGCAGTTTATTCTTCCAGTGATAATGGTTTGATCGAGGTTCGAAGTCGACCACCCTCACCCGTGGTTGACCGTCATACTGTTCCACTAGAAAGTTGTTGGGATTCAGATCGACAACTTGTGACAAAACAGCACTATCGGGTATTGGCGTCATTATCCCTTTGGGCCAGTGTAATGTGATTATTCGGCAACGATCCCATATCTTCGTGATCTGACCAGATATTAACTTGCGCTCCCTGATTGAGAAGGATTGGACATCGCCAACAATCTTTTTCCCTGCGATGAACGGAAAAATAATCGTATTCGATGATGGCATGGAGAGAGGCTGAACAGCCCACGTCTCCATAAGCTCTCGTCCTATATGATACTCCTGCATTAAGGATGTTTTTGAATGCAGAGCTTTTTTTACGAAATAGACACTCTCCCCTATCTTTCGTTTTTGAAACTCAACCGGTCCATTATTCTGTTCATTGATAATTGGCAATAGTCTCTGTTTTTTGCTACCGAAGTTTCGGGTATATTTTTCAGTTTCATCAGTGTCGGAGAAATTATCCCAGTTCATTCCGCCTGGTGCGCAAGAATTAGTCAGCTGAGCCTCACCCTTCATGTTGATGCACAGCAGCCAGCGTTTAACACCATGAATCCGGAAACGACCTATTACTTCGAAACCCGCAATCATTTCTTCTATTGATCGCAGCAAATAATAAATGTGTTCTTCATCGGTTTTAAAGTATTGGCGGAGCTTTCTTTGCCACGCCCACCTTCCACCTTCAGTAATGTGGCCTGTTTCAAAGAAAAGTTTACCCCTGCATGATTCGGCGATTTTTTGCAGCACCCGGACGGCTTCACTCAGACCATGCTTCCGCACTATGTGATGATGTACCGCACCATAAATAATTGCGTCATAATAGCCAGCCAAGGGCAGCTCGCAAATGTCGCCCTCTATTAATTTGAACCTCTCATCTGACAGCAGGTCTTTGTCAACGGTCGATCTGGAGAGTTCTATTCCCGTTATCTGATCTGCCTGTGTGCGTTCCAGAAGGAGTCGACTTGTCAATCCTTGGTTGCACCCTATATCCAGAATTGACCTTGCTTCGCCGAGACTGCCTATGATGGCAAGTGCACGATGCACAGTACGCGTATAATGTCTCGTGTGGTAATTTCCCGCATTGATCGATTTTCTTTTTTCAATAAAACGCTTTGTTCTTTTAAGCATTGTTAATGCGTCCGCCTTTTATCAAGATGTTGCAATCGGGGCATAAAATATTGCTGTTTTTACTCCCACACCAGATAATGCGGCCTGCTTTCGAGGGTGGGCAGGAATTCCCCGAACTCCTCCCTGGTCAGTACCAGGGGCCGGAT
The DNA here is from genome assembly GCA_023228425.1 of Syntrophales bacterium. NCBI lineage: Bacteria > Pseudomonadati > Thermodesulfobacteriota > Syntrophia > Syntrophales > Syntrophales bacterium. The sequence continues at coordinate 27,382 of JALOBE010000025.1, read as the reverse complement.
TGTGCGGTTGATGGAGCGTTCGGTTGTGCGGGTCAGGTCGCAAATATTGTTAATCAACAGCATGTGCCACCTCTGTAACAATCCTGTAGGCGTGACCTTTCATTTTGTCATTTCGAGGAGCGCCTTAAGATCCGTCATTTCGAGGAGCGAAGCGACGAGAAATCCATGTCCCGAGCAAAGCGAGAGATCTTTAAGATTTCTCCCTACGGTCGAAATGACAAAGTTGGACGGTCGAAATGACACAATCGATAGGTTTTCAAAGGCCTCACACCCGATCCCCCTATATTCTCCTTTACGAAGGGGGACTTCCAACGGGCTTCACCCGATCCCCCTATATCCTGCCTTCCTTACGGGAAGGCGCTATGCCCTTCCCGGTTCCCCCCTTTATGAAAGGGGGGCCAGGGGGGATTTTACCTGCTAACGGTCCATCCCTGCCAACCTTTCAAGTCCCCTTACAAAAGGGGGACTTCCAACGGGCTTCGCCCGATCCCCCTATATCCCCCTTTACAAAAGGGGGATTTTCAACGGACTTCACCCCTCCCACACCAGATAATGCGGCCTGTTTTCGAGTGTGGGCAGGAATGCCTCGAATTCCTCCCTGGTCAGTACCAGGGAACGGATTTTGCGGTTGATGTAGCGCTCTGTTTTACGGGTCAGGTCGTTCAGGTGGTACCGGTCGATGTTCCCCACCAGGACCAGGTCCACGATGCCCGTGTCTTTTCCCTCGGCGTAGTCGTCGATGAGCCAGGCCTTTTCGAGGTCGCCCAGGCGGGTGAGGATGCTCTCCATGACCTGGTCGAGGCCCATGACCTTGCCCACCATGGAGCGCAGTTCCGGGAAGAGGGGGTGTTCGGTGTTCGCCTTGTAATACACGCTGCGGCCGTCTCGTTCGGAGGTGAGGAGCTGCGTTTTGGTAAGCTGGTTCAGCTCTTCCCGCACGGCGTTGGTGGACACCTGGAGTTCCGTGGCCAGTTCCCGGAGGTAGGCCCGGGTGCCGGGGTTGAAGAAGAGGCGCACCAGCAGGCCGATCCTGGTTTTTGATGAGATGAGTCCCGCGAAAAGGTCGGACATGCATTCCTCGTTATGAGTAGTTTTTCTACTCATAACATATCGGCACCGGGTGTCAAGGTTTTTTCTCGAAACTTCTTGTCACCGGGAATAATCTCCATGAGGTCTAAAAGATCCCTCGCTGTGATCGGGACATGGATTTCTCGTCGCTTCACTCCTCGAAATGACGGACCTTAGGGCGCTCCTCGAAATGACAAAGCTCAACGGTCTCCGGAAGCGTCGGCTTCCGGTACGTCGCAATCGATGCGTTCCGATGACCTTTATAGAACAACTATCGGTTGTGTCATTTCGACCGGAGGAAGAAATCGTACACATATCGATAGTAAAGAAAGATTTCTCGTCGCTTCGCTCCTCGAAATGACGGACCTTAAGGCGCTCCTCGAAATGACAACATTAAAGGTCTCACTCCTCGAAATGACAAAGCTCAACGGTCTCTGGAAGGGTGCCGCGGCGGGGTCACTCTCTGCCCGCGCTTCGGTCGTAGCGGAGTTGGGTGATCTGCTCGGAGACGAGGCCCACCATGAAGACGACGACGGACATGGTGATAAGCATGGCCGACGTCGGACCGTAACGGCCTCCCATGAAGACGATCCTGAAGAGGCCGTATCCCACACCGGTGAGGAACATGATGGCGCTTACGGGGAGGAATATGCGCAGAGGCGAGTAGAGGGTGGCGATCTTGACGATGATGAGCAGAAAGCGGGACCCGTCCCGGACCAGTTTGATTTTACTGTTTCCCACGCGGCGGCGTGCCTCGATGGGAACGTAGGCGAGGCTGTGCCCCGCCCTGACCATGGCCATGGTGATGGTCGTAGGGTATGAGAATGTGTTGGGGAGGAGGGAAACGAAGCCGCGGGCTATATCGCCTTGTATGGCCCTGAATCCCGAGGTCAGGTCCTTGATCGGTCGCTTGCATATGTATGACGCGAAGAGGTTATAAAACGCGTTTGCCAGGCGGCGGTGGAATGACGACTCCGAATCGCTTGTACGGGCAGCGACGACCATGTCGTAACGGCCGAGCGGCTCGAGCAGCCGTGGTATGTCGTGGGGATCATGCTGGCCGTCACCGTCCATGGTGACGATGATTTCCCCCGCGGCGTGGCGGATGCCCGTTTTCACGGCGGCACCGTTTCCGATGTTATAGGGGTGGGAGATGACCCGGGCACCCGCGTCGCGGGCGGCATCGGCCGTTCCATCGCCGGAACCGTCATCGACGACGATGATTTCATGGGACCTGCCTGCGCCGTCGAGGACGGCCCGGACCGTTGCGACGACGGAGCCGATCACCGCTTCCTCGCGGCAGGCGGGTATGATAACGCTGATCTCAGGCATGGCACACCCTTTCCTGTAACACCCCGGTACTCGTACACACCCTTCCCTGTCCCTGTACCTATACAGCAGGATGCCGATTTTGCAAGGGAAATCATGGCTCGACGGGAAGGCGCCGGCAAAATCTTGGAACACGGGATTCGTGACAAAGGCGGCGGGTGGCTGTTTCCATACCGACGGCTTGATTTTGGAGGACGCTTTAGTGTATAGAGCTCGTTCATTGAAACGCCAACACTTTTGAAACACTTTCTGTTTTGTCATTCCGGCCACACCGTGAAATTGTGTAAGGCAACGATAGTACAGGGGGATACCTCGTCTTGATGCTCCTCAAAATGACAAAATTCACCGTTTGAGGGCGGGACCGTAAACCGCCGAAGGGGGACAGCATGAAAAAATTCAGCAGGATGGTGCAAGGAGGGGTCGTTCAGGGCGTGACGGACCTGCACATTACAGGGGGACATCCCGTGGTGTACCGCCGGCACGGCAAAATCGCCTTCGACAAGAAAAACTCCTTCAGTCACGCCGAGGTTGACGGCCTGATTCACGGGCTGCTTACGGCGAAGCAGGAGGAAGAGCTGAGAAACAAGTGGTCCATCGACTTTGCCACCACGATCAGCAGGGTCAGGCTGCGCGTCAATATTTTCAGGACAACCCGGGGGTTGAGCATGGCCGTGCGTCTTCTCCCCGGTTTCATCCCCACCATCGAGGAGTTGAACCTGTACCCCGGTCTGAAGAATATCTGCCGGCTCTCGGAAGGACTGATCCTGATCTGCGGGCCTACCGGGTGCGGCAAAACCACGACCATAGCCTCCCTGATCAACGAGATCAACAAGACCAGGGGCCTTCACGTGATCACCCTTGAAGATCCCATCGAGTATCGGTTCGCCTCGGAACAGTCCTTTATCCAGCAGCGGGAACTCGACACCCATGTCCAGTCTTTCGAGCAGGGCCTGATCGACGTACTGCGGGAAGACCCCAACGTCATCGTCGTAGGCGAGCTGCGGGAGCCGGAAACGATCCGCCTGGCCCTGAATGCCGCCGAGTCGGGCCACCTGGTCATCGCCACCCTGCACGCCACCAACGTCGAGGACGCCATTTACCGGATCTGTAACTCCTTCAGCCTGAGCGTCCAGGAATTCGTGCGGTTCCAGTTGTCTTCGGCCCTGGCCTACGTGGTGGTCCAGCAACTGGTGTTTATGGAACGGATCGGCTTCAGTGTGCCGGTGCTGTCAATCATGTCCGCGACGACGGCTGTCAAAGGCAGCATCCGGGAAAACAAGATACACCAGCTTGAAAATGTTCTGCACATGAGCCGGAGCGAAGGCATGTTCTCCCGCCAGAGATACGTCGAGGAATACCTCGACGGGGTGAAGAAGTTTTTCCCTCCCAGCGCGATATTCAAACCCACCCCGGAATCCGATCCCGACCGGTATTTTGATCTTGCCGCCTTTGACCGGCGGCACGTTCCCCGGCCGCAGCCGCAACCCGGCGCGGAAGTCGCCAAAGCCCCCAAGGGGAAAGCCGGCGGGGTCGTTGTTCCCGCAGACTCCGGCGCGGACTGGACCCCCGCCATCGACTACCACGAATCGGAGAAAGACGGCGGGGAAGGAACGTACAAGATCGACGCCGGTGAAGACCTCGCCGATGTCCTGAAGGACCTCACCGGGAATGAGAGCTGAGCCCGTCGCGGGAGCGCTCATTCCTCCATGAGGGCTTTGAGAAAGAGGGAGACTTGTATTGAAAACCTGTCGATTGTGCCATTTCGACCTCTCTCCTGTCACTTCGACCGTTCCCCTGTCACTTCGAACGCATGTGAGAAGTCTGAAAGATCCCTCGCTTTGCCCGGGACAGGGATTTCTCGTCGCCATGCTCCTCGAAATGACACAATTTAATTAAAGGTCTCAGAGGAGAGTGACGGGGTATCCTCATGGAGAAATCCGGCCGGTCTGTTCGGACAGTTGATGCGCGGCAGTCACTCCTTATCCTGATAAAAACCAGCCGCCCGCCCCTCTGGATCGCCTTGCCCCTGGTGTTCTGCATGGGCCTTGCCTACGGGAGGGAGGGGCTCACTGATCCCTCCTTCCAGTTCACGCCCCTGCTGCTGGCGCAGATGTTTTTCCTGTCCTTCCCGTTCTGTTTCTTCACCTTCGGGTTGAATGACATCTACGATGAAGCCTCGGACAGGGCAAACCCCCGGAAAGGGGGGATCGGGGGAGTACGGCTGGAGCCCGCGTATCACGGGCTGGTAAAGAAAACTGCCCGGGCGGTGGGGGTTCTCTTCCTCTGTGTGTCGGCGGCCACCCTGAATCCCTTGAATATCCTGTTCTCCACGGCGCTGCTTGTCCTCGCCTACACCTACTCGGCGCCTCCCTGGCGCCTGAAGACCAGGCCCCCTCTCGACGTGGCGTCCGCAGGCATCCTGGGCTTCCTGGCCCCCTTTGCACTGGGCTTCAGCTTCGTGGATGATGCCCTGGCGCTTCCCGGACAGGCATACTATTTTACCCTCTGCGTCATGGGGTTTCATGCCTTCAGCACCATCATGGATCATGACGTCGACAAGGCCGCAGGCGACAGAACCTTCGCCGTGGCCTGCGGTAAACGGGCCGCCGCGCTGTTTCCGGCCGCCATATTCCTGTGCGGAATCTTCATGGTGAGGGAGTGGTACGTCGCGATGCTTTTCGCGGGCTGCCTTGCCCTGTCACTGCTTGTGGCCGCCTTTCCTTCGGAGAAAATGGCAAAGCATTCATTTCATGCCATGTTTCTCGGCGCGGTGGCCGCGGTCGCCGCCTGGATCGCTTTACAGGTCTTTCGATGAGCCATGGACAGAACACGACACGAGGGATAGGATAAAGGCTGTCCCCCGTATCGTTGCGAACCCATCAATACTGTAGAGGCGAGGTGAATCCCCGGGTTCCCCCCGTTGTTGCTCCCACCAGCTGAATACCGAAATCATCAAAATAGGTATTTAAGTTCATTCCAGAACCGAAGGTGTGCAGCCCAATTTCACTTTGCGTGTGGTTGGCAAGATTGTGAGTAGTATATTGAGTTGTGCGCACAATGGCATTCGGCTCTTCAGCAGTGCCGGCAAGCCAGACCGAGGAGGAAAAATTGGGATTGATAACCCAGTTCTGTATCAGCGTGAAGTAATCATATGGAATATTGGCTGCTTGATCGTCTGACCACCCTTCTTCAGGCGGCCAGCGTACGTCTCCTGCCTGTACAGGGCTTCTCCATCTCAAATTTCCGAAGCGTTCAGCATCCAGGGGTGATCCGTCAGGGGTTCCATGCTGGTTCGTGTCGCCCACATACACCCTGATGTCGTTAACATTGCCGTCCGGAGTATCAATTTTCTCTTCGATCCGCAGTACGATCGTTGTCCAGTCCTTAACTGTCTCAGTGCCGGGATTCAATATGTCCGTAAGCGCTTCAAGGGAAACAAAACGCGCGCTGAAGTCGGCGTTGGGACGATATACATCGAGAAATTCATTCGTTGAAAAAGTACCTTCCGTTTGTTCAATGGATAACTCTCCTCTATAATAGTAAGGACTAAAGACGCTGTCCCGGTATCTTGTACGAGCCCCTACAGAAGTCACGCGGGCACGGGCATCGCTGTTTCTGCCGCAGATGATATCACCTGCCACAATGATTAATGTAGTGCTGTCCGTTCCCCTGTCGTAGGTAATTGAGGTGTCAGACGCAGTCTGAACCCGCGCAGTTACACTGCCTTGCAATACAAGTTGATGGAGCGGTTCATTTGCCTGAAATGTTGAATATCGTCGAGATAAAACAAGCGATCCCGTGGTACCACCGTCTGTCGTGCCCACTGCTTTCACATTGGCCCGGGCACCGCTGTTCCCTCCACGGATGAAATAACTGTTTTCACCATTAACGAAGCGGGGGGGGTGGCCAGAGTTGAAGAGTATTGTGTCGGTAATGGCTTTATAGGCGATCCATTCAAGTCCGGGTGACTGATTCTCGACTTTCCTCCACAAAACTATGAGGGGCATGTTGTCAACAGGCACTAGTGAATTATCAATGCCGTCTCGGTCCGTACAGAAAAAGAGAGTGCAATTGGAACCGGTTCTACCACGCTGCAGCGATACCCCGAGGCTTGAGAGGCCATCTATCGATTGACTCGACAGATTCATGCGGAAATTCGCTCCGACCATGAAATATTGCTGTTGAGGCACCTTAACCTTTACCTGGGCATCGTAACTTAAAGTCTTGTTGTGGGCATTCCAAGATGCCCAGAAATTTGCAAGACGGCCCGGTTTCAAGGCAATCAGACTCAAGAAGAGATCTTGGGCCAGAACAATACCAGTAGAACTTCTATATTCGTATGATGAGTCTAAACGCAAGGCGCTTTGTGCCGTTGTATCGCCTGTCACGGTTCCACCTGATTGGGATCGTATGCTGTGCGTGCCGAAAACAGGTTGCCAATTAGTTGGTTGCGTACCTGAAGAACCATCAAATGTATCTGTTGCAGTTGTTTTTGTGCCGTCTGAGCCCGGGTTAACAACATCGACGGGGGTGATATAGGTCAACGTTCTGCGTACGTTTCCCGCAACACCAGTGGAAACGATTCGAAAGAAGTCAGTTGGAATAATGCGAGAATCCGTTTCCACGCTGAATTGATCGTTATTGTCAGGATATTTAGAATTATATATGCCATGCAATGTCGTCGTAGTGGTACCATCGACCCGGTAATCATAGACATAAACAACCGGATTGCCCTCGATCATAAATTTACCGTTTCTTTCGGGCATGAAAAATGATCCCGCTCCTGCTGAGGGATTGTGTAATGCCAGTGTGGCATTTGTGCCGGGTGTAATGTTTCCGGCAGCAGCTGGACGTGCAATAACGGTGATGGACGTCCAGGCCGGTAAAACCGTCAGAGGGGCACGGACCACGAGAGGACTTTCAAGCGTAAACGTGTTGCCGGAAAAATTCGAATATTCATAGGTATCCACGTATGTCGTATAATCTGCTGATGCGTCCGGCCGCGATTGGCTTCTGATCTGGAGATGACCCGATCCCGGAACTGAAAAACCGGCCGGCGTGGCACCGGCAAACCTGACGTTCAGGGCCGTAACTCCGTTTGCGTGAGTACCCGATGTAACACAATGAAAGGGGATAACTGCAAGTTCAATCGTTCCTCCGGGGGACAACGACAATATCCGACCGTTCAAGTTGTCTGCCATTTGGTTCTGATCATTGTTAAGGCCGTTGTTGCCTGAATCTGTTACTGTCAGATATTCGGCGGCCGCGTAACGAAAACCTGATTCCGCAAGATAGTAAGCAGCTTTTGAAATATGGCCGCTTGCGCCTGATATGACTGATGTTGACGTCATGGAATACATGGCAGCCCCCAAGACAGACATAATCACCATGGTGGCTATGATGCCAATCAGAACTGATCCCTTTTCAGTTTGTTTAAATAGCTTTGTTTTCATAAAAGTTGCCTCTCTTTATCAAGGTTCCAAAAGGACCGGCGCTTGACGGCGTACCTTGAAAGCCAAGCTGCGATCACAATGAAAAGGATTATGCATAGCATGGTTTCTTTAGCATACAGCAAAAGAAACGACAGGCCGACCACAGGAGCAAGCATGATTCTTGCGATCACTTGTCGGCTGGGCTTGTCGTTAATCAGCTCCGCCAACGAAGGACTTTTGTCATAGTACAAACGAACTGCGGATCGACCACCGGGCCAAGTCATGAGATATCGGTCCCTGAACTGCTTAAGTATGATGACCCTGGGGTCAAACGAGTTACCATAGGCGGCGGTGGCGACGAAACACCCTGGGCTGATCTGAGGCAGGTCGTCAGGGGTTGGCGGTGCCGGACCTCCGATGTTTCCGTTATTGCGTGGATGCACTACCGTATTAAAGACAAAGTCGGAACCCTCTCCCGCACCGCTCAAGGTAAGATTGACAATGATATGAGATAGTTCATTGATATTATCGCCGACATTCCAAACATCAGCTCCGCTCATATATTGAAAGCTCAATGACTCGACCTGGTCAATCAAAACATCGCCGTTCCGGTGGCTTGGGGTTGTAGTATGACCACCACTTGCGAGCAGGATGTTCTGGCCGTCAAGACCAATGGCGGTGGATGTCCATACTTTGTGAAAAGCGATGGAAGAAACCTGCGCATTCGCTGCAGCATTTGGTATATCCCGAAGGTCAATTAATTCCCTCGACATCCTCGCGAGGGCGACTTGAGCCTTCCCGGCAACCTCGGTATTGTCTCTAACAAAGAGATATCCTTTTACCCCGGAAACGATTCCAATGCCGGCAACAGCAGCTAGAATTCCGACAAGAACAAGGGTTACGATGATCTCAATAAGGGTGAATCCGGACTCGTTCTTCATGGCGAGCTCCTATTAAATCAACAATTATATGAACATATCCACTAGAAAGCTTGTTGCGCATATAGTGTCGTTATTCTAAATTTTTCAGTCGGGTCGGCAATTGTAACTTTCAAAAGACTTGATCCGCCTGGAGTTCCTGAACAGTTTTTTTCGGGTGTACAGGCAAATGTGACATATCCTTTGCCGACAACTTTATATTTACCGTAGTCATTATTGTACGAGCTGCCCTCGTTACCGATCGCGCTGCTCAATGCAGCAAGTGGCGTCGGTCCAGACTCATCATATAACGCCACAAGTTCCTTATAATGCGAGGTCATGTTCTCCACGACAGTACTCACGTCGTACGTGGTCCGAACAGCGATCAGATTCTGTGCGCTCTGACTCAAGCTGGATCCAAGGATCGTGAACAGCAACGTTCCGAGGATAGCGACCAGAACGAGGGAGACGATCACTTCGATCAGGGTAAAACCTCCGATACTTTTCCCGCTTTTTTTTCTTTTCATAGCGCTTCACCTAGCTAAAAATATATATATGAATAATTTCTACACATTGCCAATTGTGGTTCAGGGAATAAATCCAGTATTCCTTGTAATTACTATCGCTGAACCGTTCGTTGAAATTCTTATGTTGACTGTTTCCGGATCTTCAGATGCATTAACGGGCCTTCCAAAGGTATCGAAGGTGACCCTCCCCCCTGCCGGTAGCGAAGTAAACCTTAGTTTAGATTTTTTGGCGTCCATATCTATTGTGGCGTCTTCTCCAGGTATCACCACGGGTGTCTCTGAACCCAGACCCTCGAATAGATAGTAGGAGGATTCTGTGAAATGAATGCCCCAGGCAGTATCGGTATTCATAGCTCTGATCTGGGCATAGCGAAGATGGTTTTTCACTGCCTCCAATTGGGAATTCAGATCGTAAGTGCTTGTGTCTCCCACTCTCGCTATGGCCAGTGCTGCCATAATACCCAGAAGAATGAGTACAGCAACCAGCTCTATGATTGTGAATCCCTTGGATCCCCCTTTATATTTCCTCCTCATGGCACTCATTATCTCCTCCACAGGTCTTTCAGGCGGCTATTTCTCCGTTATTCGGGCCGTTTTCATCCTTGACGTCCTCGCAAGAAATCGAACAATGGCGAATTTTGAAAATCGAGCTCAATATTTCCAATGAGTTACAAAGCTACTTTTGGAAAATTCGGACCTTTTACAGGGGCGTCATCCTTCGCTTTCGAAAAAACAGCTACCTGGTAATAGAGCAGTCCCCCCATGCAGGCCGTCGCCGCCGACATTGTGAAAAGAGCGTACATGATCGGGGGGTTCGTGGTACCTGCAATGAGAATAATGGCTCCCGGAACAGCGACAGTGAAGATCATCGTGCCCGCCCTTGTTCCTTTGAGGACCCTTTCGCCTCCCCTGATCATGAGGGCGGTGAGACCGAAAAGCCAGAGCGCCGCCGCTATGCTGGCCCATGGAATCAGTATGGTCCATCGGTCCAGCATGGACACGGTGCCTGACAGGTTCAGCCCCGCCAGGAGAACGATGCCGAAGACAAGGTAAAATGAACCCGCCAGGGCAAGACACAGCGGGCATTCCCGATAGTCCGGGCGAAAGGGGCGCCCTTCCCGCGGCTCGGCGCTTTTACAGAAATACCTGATCCAGAATCCCGCGATCCTGTGAAGGAAAGGGACTTCCTCGGGGAGTCCCTCCATCACCCGTTCTGTAAAGCCTGCGGAGATGTCCCGTTTCGGCGTCGTCTGCAACAGCTTCAGGAGATCACTGTATTTCCGGGGATCGTCGCTCATTGCCATTGTTCCTGTTCCTGTGCTCTTTCTGATCTTTCTCTATATATCATATACAGGCAGCGGCGGTGAAAAGTCACAGGAACGGGAGGGGGCTGCCGGATATCTTTGAATACCACGTTACTATACCATGCTGCCATGACGGGTCATGTCAGACAGGGATCGGTGGAGGGTAATGAACAAAAGATTTCTCGTCGCTTCGCTCCTCGAAATGACGGAAGTGTAAGGGCTCTCTGGATGACGGAAGTTTTTATGCTCTTCGAAATGACGGAGCTATAAGGTACTCCTCGAAATGACGGCGTTTTCAGGGTGATCGTCAAGAATAAAGATTTGACCCGGCGGCGGAACCGTGGAGGTTTCGCGGCAGTCCACAGGCAGGAAACCGGCGCTTGTCGATTCTCTCACCGGGAGGCAACGATGCCGGAAAGCCGGGTGGCCCGGGCCGGATCGATGCGGTGGAGTTCCCGGACCACGTCCAGGGCGGCCGATCGGTTGCCGACGAGGTGGTAGGCAATCCCCAGGTTGAACCAGGCCTCGACATACTCCGGAGCGATACGGACGGCCTGGCGGTAGGCTTCGATTTCGTCGTCGTAGCGGTTGAGTTTGCCGTAGGAAACCCCCAGGTAGAACCAGACACCGGCGCGGTCCGGTTCGATGCGGAGTAACCGGCGGTAGGCGTCAACCGCTTCACGGTTGCGGTTGAGGTAGTAGTAGGTGGTCCCCAGGTTATACCAGGCCTCGGCATAGTCCGGGGCGATGCTTACGGCCCGATGGTAGGCCTCTATGGCCTCGGAGTAACGCTTGAGTCTGCCTTGGGCGAACCCCAGGAAAACCCAGGCCCCGGCATGTTCCGGATCGTCTTCCGTCCACTGCCGGCACCAGTCACGCATGTCACGCCATTCCTTTGCCTCCGCGCGGACAACCGCGCCCGTTTCCCATTCCGCCCGGCTGCGGGCCTGGGCAACCGTTGACGGAAGGGCTGCAAATAAAACCAGAGCCACAATCAGTGCCACGGCTATCCGACAGTTGAACCTGATCATGTGTCGTTCCATGGGCGCGCCCCTTCTTTCCGATGTCTTTGCACGAACGTATCACACTTCTCCCCACTAAGTGAAGAGCTGTTTTTTGTCCCGGGGCTGGGGCCGTCGTTATCGAACCGTTCCCGACGGCCCTGTTTCGTCATTTCGACCGGAGGGAACCGGAGGGAGAAATCTTTCAAGGGCACGGCAGGACGATGAAAAGGAAAGGAAAGATTTCTCGTCGCTTCGCTCCTCGAAATGACGGACCTTATAACGCTCCTCGAAATGACGGAATTTGCTTCGTTCCCGGGAATGACGGTGTGGGGGTACTCACCGCAATGACGGAATTTGCTTCGCGCTTCCGGGAATGACGGGGTGGGATCGCTCCTCACCGTCTTTTCGGCCGCTCCCAGCCGTTTTTTCGGCCTCCCTCACCGTCTACTTCGACGCCCTGTTCCGTCATTTCGACCGGAGGGAGAAATCTTTCAAGGGCGCGGCAGGACGATGAAAAGAAAAGGAAAGATTTCTCGTCGCTTCGCTCCTCGAAATGACGGAATTTGCTACGCTCCCGGGAATGACGGACTTTATAACGCTCCTCGGAATGACGGAATGTGCCTCGCTTCCGGGAATGACGGACTTTATAACGCTCCTCGCAATGACGGAATTTGATTCGTTCCTCGGAATGACGGCATGTGGATACTCATCGCATTGAGGGTATGTGGGTACTCACCGCAATGACGGAATTTGCCTCGTTCCTCGAAATGACAAAATCGCGATGCTCCTCTCGATGACACAATGAGCGGAATCACCGTACTTGACAATTATTGTTCCGTGACGAACGAGCCGCTGGCGGGGCCATCCCGATCCATGATATCCCGCAGTTTCTCCAGCCCCCTGTAGACCCTCATTTTAGCCGAGCTGAGGGATATACCGCATATCTCGGCGATGTCCTCGAAGGGCCGGTCGTCCTGGAAGCGCAGGATAAGGGCCTCCCGCGTGTCGGCGGGCAGTTCCAGCAGGGCGGCCTGGAGCCGCCTGTGCTCCTCATGCTCCAGGAGAACCCCCTCGGGCTGGTCCGCTTCGCGTCGTTCGGCGTCTTCCCCGTCCCGGTTTTCTCTCCAGGCCGTATCGCGGGAGAGGGACTGTTTGCTCTGCTTCAGGTGATTGCGGCACAGGTTGAGGGCAATGGTGTAGAGCCAGGTGAAGAAACGCCGCTCGGGATCGAAGCGCCAGAGCTTATTGTAGGCCCTGATGAAGGTTTCCTGGGCAAGGTCCTCGGCGTCGGAGGCGTTGCCCGTCATTCGGTAGGCCAGGTTGAAAACGGCGGCCTTATGGGCATCGACGAGGGCGGCGTAGGCCTGCCGGTCGCCGGCGAGAACGGAGGCGATGACCTCCCGCTCGTGGTCGCGGTTCATACGATGGTCCTGTGGGGACGGTTCCCGAATATCGCTGTATTCTCGATTAATACGTTACCGGAACGGGTCCTGTCAATCCGGAACTGGCCGCCGCCGGGAGAAAGATTTCTCGTCGCTTCGCTCCTCGAAATGACGGAATGTGCCTCGTCGGCAGGCGGATTTTTGTTGACAGGGTTTTTTGTTTTTGTTATTCCCCGCGCGACCAACTGGTAACGGGGACGCAAAGCCTGTCTGTGCGGGCCTTTGGTGATGGTTCCCGGAAGGCCGGTTTTTTTATTGGGAAAAAACGAAAGAGAGGTGATTGTACCAATGGTTTGTCAGACTGTAAAAGCGGGCGTCGAGTGTGTTTTTATGGCGAAGAACGGCTGTGGCTACAATGGCGGAACCTGCCACACCATCGTCGAGCAGTGCGCCGGGTGCGGAAGGATCGTCGAGTACTCGGGCGGCCGGTATTGTATGCTCTATCCGGATCCCGCCGGCAAGTGGTCTTTCGGTCGCTGCGTCGGCGCGGCCCATGTCAAGGCCGGGAGCGCGTCCGCGGGGCAGAAGATCAACCCGTTGAAGGCTTCCAAGCGCAAGTCAAAGGGCAAGTAAGCCGGTACCCTGTGCGAATAATAGTGCCGGGATTGTTGTATCCGTGGTTCGATCGTCCCGATCAGCCCAGTATTTTCCGGATGTCCCGCAGTTCTTTTCTGATGTCCTTCAGAAGATTGCCGTGGCTCTCACTGGTTGTGGCGGCCGGTCCTGTCCGGCCGCCGGCGAGAGAGAGCTGTTTTTTCGCTCCGGCGATGGTGAATTTTTCTTTGTAGAGAAGATCCCTGATGGTGAGCAGTGCTTCGATATCGGACCTCCTGTAGAGGCGCTGGTCCGATCGTGTCCGGCGGGGCCGCAGGTTCTTGAACTCGGACTCCCAGTAGCGGATGACGTAGGGCTCCACTCCAAGGATTCGCCCAACCTCGCCGATTCGAAAATAAACCTTGTCGGGAATCGTTTCGCTCACTGGCTCCGAAGTCCTTCCAGCACCAGCCGCCCCGGTCGCGTCACTTGTTCAGGTCGTTGCGCAGAACCTGGCTGGCCTTGAACGTGAGTACCCTTCTTTTCGATATCTCGATGCTTTCTCCGGTCTGGGGGTTTCTTCCCTTGCGGGCCCGTTTTGTGTTGACCACAAAATTCCCGAAACCGGATATTTTGATTTTTTCACCGCGGGCAAGGGTTTCCTTCATGATATCGAATACGGATTCGACGATCCTTGCGGAATCCCGCTTCGAAAAACCAAGCTTGTTGTACACATTCTGAATGATATCGGCCTTTGTCATCGTTCTCTCCTTCATTCACGCGTGATCCGTTAGTCAAGACCCCGAACTTTCGCCCCTGAACGATCGAGTACCTGTTCCACGATACGGCGGTGCGCATCGCTGACTTCCTGATCCGCCAGGGTCCTCGTCTGTGATCGGTACGTAAATCTCAAAGCCAGGCTTTTCATCCCCGGTGGAATGACCGGGCCGGAGTATACATCAAATATATGAACACTTTCAAGCAATTCTTCATCATTGTCCCGGGAAAGATCGCATATCTGTTCTGCCGTAACATCTCTGCCGACCAGAAAGGAGACATCCCGGGTCACGGCGGGGTAGCGGGGGATTTCCCGGAAGTGCCGGTCCAGGGTCACCGAGGCGGCAAGGGCGTCCCGGTCCAGGTCGAAGACAAACACCTTCCGGTCCAGGTCCATGCGTTTCAGTACTTCGGGGTGTACCTCACCCAGGGCGCCCAGGCGCTGCTCCCCGCGGCAGACCGCGGCGGATGTGCCCGGTGTGAGCCAGGGAACGGTATCGTCGGCAACGAAGCGCGTCGATGTGATGCCCAGGGCCGCGAAGAGCGTCTCCAGGCTTCCCTTGAGGTCGTAGAAGTCCCAGGGGGTATCCGTGGCGTGCCACTGTCCGCTCCGGCGGTCGCCGGTGAGCAGGCCGGCAATCCGTTTCTTTTCCTGGGGAAGCGTGCCTCCTCCGGTGCTGAAGAAGACCGTGCCTGTCTCAAAGAGCGCGAGGTTTTCGTTTCCGGCGTTGACGTTTTTCCCCACGCACTCGAGAAGTCCGTATATCAGGCTCGTTCTCATGACCGACGTGTCTTCCGTCAGGGGATTGGCAATCCGGACGTAACGCCGGGATTCATGGTCTTCGGGATAGCCCAGGACGCGGCTTGAATCGGGCGTCGTGAAGCTGAAGTGGATTACCTCGGAGTAGCCCATGCCGACCATGGTGGTGTTTATGAGGCGTTCCAGCGCCTCCCTCTGCCGTTCCTCCCGGGGCACGGGCTCGAGACGCGGGATGGTGGCGGGGATGGTCTCATAGCCGTTCACGCGGGCTACTTCCTCGATCAGGTCGATCTCCCGGGTCAGGTCGCCCCGGAAGGACGGCGGCGTTACCAGGAGAACTCCTTCCTCCTCCCCTTCCCCGCTCACCTCCATGGCGAGCCCCCGAAGGATCTCCGTTATCCGGGAGGTGTCCACGGCGGTGCCCAGGATCTTCGCTACCCGCTCCGTCCTCAGTCTGACGGCGGAGGGGGAATCGATTTTCAGGGGATATTCGTCGATCACGCCGGGCGCGATGGACCCGCCCGACAACTCGGCCATGAGCCGCGCCGCCCGGTCAAGGGCCCGCGTTACACCCTCGGGATCGACGCCGCGCTCGAACCGGAAGGCCGCGTCGGTACTCATGCCGAAGGCCCGGGAGGTTTTTCGTATCGACCGGGGATTGAAATAGGCGCTTTCGAGAAGGATGGTATCGGTGCCAGCCTGCACTTCCGAGTTCATTCCCCCCATGATTCCCGCGATTGCCACGGGCTTCACGCCATCGCAGATCATGAGGGTGTCGCCCTTCAGGATTCTGGTTTTCTCATCAAGGGACACGAAGGCTTCGTTTTCCTCGGCGCCCCGCACCACGATGCGGCCTTCTTCGAGGAAAGCGTAGTCAAAGGCGTGGAGCGGCTGTCCCAGTTCCATCATGACGAAGTTGGTGACGTCCACGACGTTGTTGATGGCCCGCAGGCCCACGGCCTCGATCCTGCTTTTCAGCCAGGACGGCGAGGGGCCGATGGTCACGTTCCGTATCAGGCGGGCCGTGTAGCGGGGGCAGAGTTCGGGGTTTTGAATCTCAACGGAGGCGTCCTCCTGAACAGGGCGTCCCGATTCAGTGCAGGTGCTGTCGGGGTAGCGCAGGGGCGCGCCCGTCAGGGCCGCCACTTCCCGGGCAATGCCAAGAATGCTCAGACAGTCCGACCGGTTGGGCGTCACGCTGATGTCGAGGACCGTATCGTAGAGGTCCAGGGCCGTTCGCAGGTCCTCACCGGGTGTGAGGGTCTCATCGAGGATCATGATGCCGCTGTGGTCATCGCTGATGCCCAGTTCCTGCTCCGAACAGAGCATGCCCCGGGATGCCTCGCCCCGAATTTTCGAGTCCTTGATGGTGTATCCGCCGGGAATGACGGCTCCCACCTTCGCCAGGGCCACCAGGGCACCCGTACGGGTGTTGGGGGCGCCGCAGACCACGCGCAGTGTTTCATCGCCGGTGGCAACGTCACAAAGAACCAGCTTGTCCGCGTTGGGGTGGGGTGTTATGGCCGTTATTTCCGCCACCACGACGCCGGAGAAATCCGGCGCGACGGTCGTCACCGACTCCACCTCGAGACCCGCCATGGTCAGAATTTCGGCAAGCTCCTCCAGGGGCAGGGAACAGTCGACATAATCCTTCAACCATTTAAGACTGACCAGCATTGCTTATTCCTGCCTTTCAACGTTGACGGTCCCGTAAAAAAAGCGCCCCGGTCCGCCTCCGGCGGTCCTGTATCATACAACTGACGTGCCGTAAGCGGGCATCGTCGAGTATGGACGCGCCGGCGAACCCGGAGAAGGAGACCGAACTAACATCGGTGAAGGCAACGCCCCCATCTCCGGAATTGTGTACGGTATGATTTCATATACCTACGCCTATGTTACGTAGAAGTCCGGATGCTTGATTGCGCTCCGGCCTTCGTCACTGCGCTCACCGTCGCACGCCTTCATTCCTCGTGATTCGTCCGCCCTGCCTGCGAAGCTTTGTATTTGTATAAAACCGTCCCTCAATCGGACGTTTCCCGAATTTCTGCGAGTTCGTCACGCGAGCTCGTCACGATTGAAAAGCAAGATTTCTCGTCGCTTCGCTCCTCGAAATGACGGGGTGTGGCCGCTCCCCGAAATGACGGGGTGTGGCCGCTCCCCGAAATGACGGGGTGTGGCCGCTCCCCGAAATGACGGGGTGTGACCGCTTCCCGAAACGACGGGGTATGCCCGCTCATCGAAACGATGAGGTATGTCCGATCCTCGAAACAACGGGATGTGGCCGCGCTTCGAATCGATGGGGTATGCTCGCTCATCGAAAGAGATCTTTGAAAACCTATCGATTGTGTCATTTCGACCTCTCCCCTGTCACTTCGAACGCATGTGAGAAGTCTGAAAGATCCCTCGCTTTGCTCGGGACATGGATTTCTCGTCGCTTCGCTCCTCGAAATGACGGGGTATGCTCGCGCTTCGAATCGACGGAATAAAAGCACTCCTCGGAACAACGGGATATGGCCGCGCTTCGAAACGACGTGGTATCGGACGGTTTTCGACTTTGTACGGGACCGTCAGAACTGGCTCAAAAACCGCAGGTCGTTTTCGAAAAACAGCCGAATGTCCGTGATGCCGTATTTGAGCATGGCTATACGCTCCACGCCCAGGCCGAAGGCGAAGCCGGTATACTCCTCCGGGTCATAGTCCACATTCATAAATACCGCCGGGTCAACCATGCCGCTTCCGAGAATTTCAAGCCAGCCGCTCTGGGCGCAGACGCGGCAGCCCTCACCGCCGCAGATGACGCATTCGATGTCCACCTCGGCGCTGGGCTCCGTGAAGGGGAAGAAGCTGGGCCGGAACCGCACCTTCCGGTCCGCGCCGAACATGTCCCGAAGAAAGTACTGAAGCACCCCCTTCAGGTCACCGAAGGTGATACCCCTGTCCACGAGAAGGCCTTCCACCTGGTGAAACATGGGGGTGTGGGAAATATCGAAGTCGGGGCGGTACACCTTGCCGGGAGACAGGATCCGTACCGGCGGGCGGTGCTGTTCCATGATCCTGACCTGCACGGGCGAGGTATGCGTCCTCAGGACCGTGTCGCCGACGATGTAGAAGGTGTCCTGCATATCACGGGCGGGATGGTCTTTGGGAATATTGAGGGCTTCAAAATTGTAGTAATCCAGTTCGACCTGGGGACCTTCGGCAACGGAGAATCCCAGAGACGAAAAAATGGAGCAGATCTCCTCCATGGTCTGTGACAGGGGGTGGAGACGGCCCCGGGGCGCCGTTCTGCCGGGAAGCGTCACGTCGATGGCGTCTCCCCGGATCCGCTCTTCCCGGCCCCGGCTTTCACACGCTTCCAGAGCCGCGTCGATCTCCCGGGTGACGCGATTCTTGATCCTGTTGGACAAGTCGCCCAAGGCGGGCCTGTCCTCGGGGGAAACCTCCTTGAGTTTTCGGAGAATGCCCGTCAGAAGCCCTTTGCGGCCGAGATACCGGGTCCGTATCTCCAGGAACTCTTCTTTCGTCCGTGCTCTCTGTATCTCGGAGAGGGCGTTCCTCTCCAGATGTTCAAGGGCCTCTTTCATGCCTGCGATTCACCCTTGGCGGTCCGGACGATCGCTTCAAAGGCCGGGGCATCGTGAACGGCGATATGGGCGAGAACTTTCCGGTCGAGTTCGACACCCTGTTTCCGAAGCCCGTCTATGAGCCTGCTGTAGGAAATACCGTTCATACGGGCGGCGGCGTTGATGCGAACGATCCAGAGCTTCCTGAAATCGCGTTTCCTGACCTTCCTGTCCCGGTAGGCAAAGGCCATCGCCCGGTTCACCGACTCTTTCGCCAGGCGGTAGAGCCTGCTGCGGGCACCGAAATATCCCTTGGCCAGCTTGAGAATCTTGCGCCGTTTTTTCTTTGATGCAGTACTTCGTTTTACTCTGGGCATCGTACACTCTCCGTCATACGTTATGAATTATGAATTGTTTTTCGTGCCGTGCAACCACTTACGGCTTCCGGCTTCGTAAAAAGCCCGGAGGCTTGATTGCGCTCTTTCCTTCATCACCGTGGTGTACTTCACAGTACGCCTCATTTCTCGGGACGCGCGCTCCGTGCCTCGAGGACCGTTACGAAGCCATGATCGATCGCTTCATTTCGATTCGTCTTCTCTGTTGTTTCGCCCGTCCCCCATCGTCATTTCGACCGTCCCCGTCATCATTGCAACCGTTCCCGTCGTCATTGCAACAGTCTCCGCCCATCATTTCGACCGTCCTCCTCCGTCATTTCGACCGTCCCCGTCGTCATTTCGACCGTCTCCGTCGTCATTTCGACCGGAGGGAGAAATCTTTCATGGGCACGGCAGAACGCTCGAAAAAGAAAGATTTCTCGTCGCTTCGCTCCTCGAAATGACGGACCTTAAGGCTCTCCTCGAAATGACAAAATTCAAACCTCGTACAAAGCGCCCCAGCCCGCCTCCGGCGGGCCTGCATCATACAACTGACGTGCCGTAAGCGGGCATCGTCGAGTATGGACGCGCCGGCAAACCCGGAAGTCGGAAAATGGCGAATTTTAAAAATCGCGTCCAATATTTCCAATGAGTTACAAGGATGTCTTTGGAAAATTTGGACTTTTTACGGGACCATCAGAGGTAGGGAATCAGTCTTTTGATTCCCGTTTCGTCGCGCTTGTTGAGGGTTGCCGCCCTCCTCAGGTTCCGTTTTCTTTTACGGGTTTTCTTCGTGAGAATGTGGCTTGCGAAGGCCTTGCCGCGCTTCACTTTCCCTGTCCCCGTGAGCCCGAATCTTTTTGCCGCGCCCCTGTGGGTCTTTAACTTTGGCATTGTGTAACCTCTCGTGTTGTCGGTTCCGCGCGAAGTCGCCGGAGCCATTGAATGCGATGGCCTGGTAAAAAGGTCCGCGGACACGACGCGCACCGCCTGGTAAACAAAAAGAGACCTTTGAAAACCTGTCGATTGTGTCATTTCGACCGCTCCCCCTCCGTCATTGCAACCGTCCCCGTCATCATTGCAACCGTCCCCCCTCCGTCATTTCGACCGTCCCCCGTCGTCATTTCAACCACCCTCCTCCGTCATTTCGACCGAAGGGAGAAATCTTTCACTAACGGCCATCATCAGGATTTCTCGTCGCTTCGCTCCTCGAAATGACAAAATTCAGAGGTCTCGAAATGACAAAATTCAATAAAGGTCTCAAAGAGCGCGTCACGGTCGCGGAGGATGCGGCCCGGAGGGGCATCCGGTTCGTATGCCGGAGGTCAGGTCCTCCGGTACCTTTTTATGAAGCCATCGATAGTGTTATTTTTTCGGAGACACCACCATGACCATCCTGCGGCCCTCGAGCCGGGGGAACTGATCTACGGAACCAAGGTCGCTCAGGTCTTCCGCTATCTTCTCGAGGGTCTCTTTCCCCAGTGCGGCATAGACTATCTCGCGGCCCCGAAAGAGTATGGTGACCTTCACCTTGTGGTTCTGCTCAAGAAACCGGCGCATGTGCCGGAGTTTCACCTCGAGATCATGGCTGTCCGTTTTCGGCCTGAAGCGGACTTCCTTGACCTGGACGGTTGTCTGGCTCTTCTTTGCCTGGTGGAGCTTCTTGCTTTGCTGAAACTTGAACCTGCCGTAATTCATGATCCGGCACACCGGCGGCGAAGCCGTCGGAGCGACCTCAACGAGGTCTAACCCCTCGCTTTCAGCCCGTGCCAGAGCATCGCCCAGTTTCATGATTCCCAGCTGCTCACCTTCCGCCCCGACGACACGGACCTCAGGAGCCGTGATCTCGCCGTTGATCCTTGAATTCTTAACTATGTGCCACCTCCTGGAACTTTTCAATACCTGTTGAAATCTTTTAGACTGTCGGCTGTGCCGTTTTGACCGTTTTGCTTAATCGTTACAGCCGTTTAATACGGCATTTCAACCATTCTGCTGCGTCATTGCGATCGTTTTTTGTGTCGCCTCGACCGTTTTCCCGCTGCTTCAATCGTTATTTTCCGTCACTCCGATCGTTTTCCCGCCGCTTCAATCGTTATTTCCCGTCATTTCGACCGTCCCCCGTCGTCATTTCGACCGGAGGGAGAAATCTTTCACGGCACCGGCAGTAAAGAAAGATTTCTCGTCGCTTCGCTCCTCGAAATGACGGATCTTAAGGCGCTCCTCGAAATGACGGACCTTAAGACGCTCCTCCAAAGGCATCCTTGTAACTCACTGGAAATATCGGGCTCGATTTTCAAAGTTCGCCATTTTTCGACTTCTAAGTAATATACTTGAAGATTTTCTGCAACCTCCGGTTTTTCCAACGCGTATATACTCGACGATGCCCGCTTACGGCACGTTGGTTGTATGATGCAGGTCCGCCGGAGGCGGGCCGGGACGCTTTGTACGAATTCGTCAGTTTTCAGATCTCCCGGTTTACATACCCGCCGATCCGCTCTTACCGGTATTCTTCTGTCGCGGCGTGTACGAGCGAAATGAAGGTCTCCACGCTCACCGGGTCGAGGGTGCTCCCGTCACGTTGCCGGGGGGCGATGGTCCGCGAGTCCACTTCCCGGTCGCCTATTACCAGCATGTAGGGTATTTTCTGAAGCTGGCCTTCCCTGATCTTGAAGCCCAGTTTCTCGTTCCTGAAGTCGCCTTCGGCCCTGACACCGGCATCGATCAGTTCCCTGAGGACCTGCTCGCCATAGGGTATGTGCCGATCCGTCACGGTGACGATCAGCGCCTGTACCGGAGACAGCCACAGGGGAAAGGCGCCGGCGTAATGCTCGATCAGAACGCCCATGAACCGCTCGATGGCACCGAGTATAACCCGGTGGAGCATGACGGGGCGATGTTTTTCGCCGTCGGGGCCAACATAACTCAAGTCAAACCTGTCGGGCAAGGTAAAATCGCACTGGATGGTGGCGCACTGCCACCTTCTTCCCAGGGCGTCCTTGAGCTTGAAGTCGATCTTGGGCCCGTAGAAAGCGCCGTCGCCTTCGTTTATCTCGTGCTCGAGGCCCGTGTCGTCCAGGGCTTTCTTGAGGGCCATCGTGGCCATCTCCCATTCCTCGTCGGAGCCGATGGATTTTTCCGGGCGGGTGGACAGTTCCACCTCGTACTCGAATTTGAATATCTTCATGGCATCGTCGACGAACCCGACGATGGCCTTGATCTCGTCGTTGAGCTGCTCGGGCGTGCACAGTATGTGGGCGTCATCCTGGGTGAACTGGCGGGCTCTCAGGAGCCCGTGAAGCACGCCGGTCTTTTCGTGGCGATGAACGGTCCCCAGCTCGAAGTACCGCAGGGGAAGATCCCGGTAGCTGCGTATTTTCGATTTGTAGATCAGCATGTGGGACAGGCAGTTCATGGGTTTGATCCCGTAGAGCTGGTTGTCCACGTCGGTGTAGTACATGTTCTCCCGGTAATGGTCGAAGTGGCCCGACTTCTTCCAGAGATCCCCCTTGAGTATCTGCGGGCCCTGGACGATGCCGTAGCCGCGCCGGAGGTGCTCTTTCCTTTCCCAGTCCTCGATGATCATCCGCAGGAGCGCGCCCTTGGGATGAAAAATGACCAGCCCGGGACCGGCTTCGTCGCTGACCTGGAAAAGGTCCAGCTCGCGCCCCAGTCTGCGGTGATCCCGCTTCTTCGCCTCCTCGACGATCGCGATGTAGCGGTCGAGTTCTTCCCGGGAGGGAAAGCCCGTGCCGTAAATGCGCTGGAGCTGGGCGTTTCTTTCGTCGCCTCTCCAGTAGGCACCGGCCACACTCAGGAGCTTGAAGGCCTTCACCAGTCCCGTGGAAGGGATGTGGGGACCACGGCACAGATCGACGAAGGTTCCCTGGGTGTAGATCGAAACCTCGGTCACGTCCTCGGGAAGATCGCGGATCAATTCAACCTTGTAAGGCTCACCCCGCTTCTCGAAGAAGGCGACGGCCTCGTCCCGGGACATGATGGTGCACATGAAGGGCTTGTTTTCGCGGACAATCTCCTCCATGCGCTGTTCGATCTTTTCCAGGTCTTCGGGAGTAAAGGTCCCGGAATAGTCAAAGTCGTAGTAAAAGCCGTCCTCGATGGAGGGGCCGATGGTGACTTTCACGTCCGGGAAGAGATCCTGCACGGCCTGGGCCATGATATGAGAGATGCTGTGCCGCAGGATATCGACGCCTTCCTTCGACGCGGCGGGAATCAGCTCCACGGAGGAGTCCTCGACCAGCGCGGAGGCGAGGTCCACGAGCCTTCCGTTGACCCGGGCCGCCACGACGGACTCCGGGAGAGTCCCGTTCCAGGACGCGATGGCCTGCTGAATCGAAATGCCCGACTCGAAGGTCTTCGATGCCCCGTCGGACAGGGTAATGGTTATTTCTTTCATATCACTCACAGTTCACATTGATCCTGGCTGCCTCGGCTCCAAACGCCGGGACGTGCGGCCGCGGCCATCGGGAACGTATCGCAGAAGGGGCATCAACAGCCCCTCCTGGTGATGCCCCCGGTTGTTTCGGTATGACAAAACCTTTGGAAACTCCCGCTTGTGTCATTTCGACCGCTGCGCCCTAAGGACCTTTTACGAAACCATCACGTTCGATGGTTCCGGCAACGTTTTACGAATCCGCCATTGATCTCACGGGACCTTTGAAAAACGATCGATTTTTCCATTTCGACCGCTCCCCCTGTCACTTCGAACGCATGTGAGAAGTCTGAAAGATCCCTCGTTTTGCCCGGGACAGGGATTTCTCGTCGCTTCGCTCCTCGAAATGACGGACCTTAAGGCGCTCCTCGAAATGACAAGGAGCGCTTTGAATACCAGCCATTTTTGTCATTTCGACCGTAGGGAGAAATCTTTCACTAGCGACCATCATCAGGATTTCTCGTCGCTTCGCTCCTCAAAATGACATTTTTAAAGGTCTCGCATGACAAAAATGGTAGGCACGCAGGGATTTGAACCCTGGACCCCCACCGTGTCAAGGTGGTGCTCTCCCCCTGAGCTACGCGCCTACATGCTTTTCATACATCGCCAAGCGACTCATCCAACTAACAACATATGCCCGCCATGTCAAGAACTTTTCCCTGTTTCCGAGGTTTTCGGGGGGCGCATCCACATCCTTCTCAATCATCCTTTCTCAAACACCTGATCAAAGGGCTGGCTGCTCAATTTTACAGTCTTTCTCTGATTTATTCAGTCCCTTTTTTCTTTGAACTGCGCCCGTTTCTTTCGGGGAGTTCCATGCCGAGCCGTTTCATTCTGCGGAAGAGTGTCGTTTTGTGGATGCCCAGTTCCCGGGCCGTCGCGAGCCGGTTGTAGTCGTTCTTTTCCAGGGCGGCCCTGATCATCCGGACGTCGAGAATATCGCGGGCGGACCGGACGGTCCGGTCCGCATCCGCCGGGGAACTGAGCTTCGTCAGTTCACCGGGCAACTGCTCGATCCCGATGAGCCCGTCGTCAATGAGAATAAAGGCGCGTTCGACGACGTTTTCCAGCTCCCGTATGTTCCCGGGCCAATCATGGGCCATGAACAGCGACAGGGCTTCCGGCGTCACTCCCGTCACGAACTTCCCCTGGAGCCGGTTGAACCGCGCGATAAACTGGTCCAGAAGCAACGGAATATCTTCCTTCCGTCGCCGGAGAGGAGGCAGCTCCAGTCGGACCACGTTCACCCGATAATAGAGGTCCTCCCGGAAAAGACCCTGGCGCATCCGTTCCGCCAGGTCTCTGTTGGTCGCCACAATCACGCGGACATCCGCCTTTTCAGAGCGGGTCGATCCGAGGGGCTCGAAGGTGCGTTCCTGCAGGACCCGGAGAAGCCGGACCTGGAGAGCGGGGCTTATCTCCCCTATTTCATCGAGAAACAGTGTGCCTCCTCCGGCCAGGGCGAAACGGCCGGGCTTGTCTCTGGTAGCGCCCGTGAAGGCGCCTGCCTTGTAGCCGAAAAGCTCGGACTCGAGAAGTGTTTCGGGCAGCGCCCCGCAGTTGACCGCCACGAAGGGGGCCTTGTTCCGGGGACTCAGGGAATGAATGGTTCTGGCTACCAGTTCCTTTCCCGTTCCCGTGTCTCCCAGGATAAGAACCGTACTGGGACTCGCGGCGATGGCAGGCAGAACATCGAACATTTTCTGCATCAGGGGACTCCGGCTCGACAGATCAGCCACGTGGTATTTCCCCTCCAGTTCCTGCCGCAGGGCCTCGATTTCCGACAGGTCCCGGAAGGTCTCCGCCCCGCCGACCACGGCACCTCGGCTATCCCGCAGCACCGCCGTGGAAACGCTTATGGAAATGCGGTTTCCTTCGGCATCGATGATGTACCCCGATTTGCCGATTACCGGTTTGCCCGTTTTCAGCGTTTTCTCAAGCGCGCAGTCCGCTCCGCACATGCTGGACCGGAAGACTTCGGAACAGAGGCGGCCGATCGCCTCCTCGCGCGGCACCCCGGTTATCTCCTCGGCCGCGCGGTTGAAAGACGTCACGCGCCAGTCCATGTCCACGGTGAAAACACCGTCGGAAATGCTCTCCAGGATCGTGTCCGTCGATGCGGGCATCATTGTCGCTTGTTTCTTTCGTTTCGTCACGGCAGGAACATCTCCCCCTTTCGGCTGTTTTTAACCCCGGCCCGCCCCCTCTGTCAATCCTTGAACAGGGATATATCAATTAAAGTTGACAGAGACGAAGCAGTGACGCTATACCATTCAGTGTCAAAACCGGTGGATTGAACACAGGGCCGACAGCGTCGTGAGAGGGATGAGAAAAGGTAAAGCAGTGGTAACAGCGGCACTTACCGGAAGCATTCATACGCCGGGCATGACGCCTTATCTGCCCGTAACGCCCCAGGAGATAGCCGACGAGGCGGTGCGCGCCTACGAGGCCGGGGCAGCGGTTGCCCATGTTCATGTCCGTAATCCCGAAACGGGGCAGCCCGTATCGGATGTCGAACTCTACCGGCAGGTCGTCACAAACGTGAAGTCCCGCTGTGACATTATCCTGTGCCTCACCACGGGGGGAGGCCTCGGCATGACGTCGGAGCAACGGCTCCTGCCCGTTTCGACATTCAAACCCGAGCTGGGTTCCTTCAATGCGGGATCGGTGAACTTCGCGCTCTTCCCCGCTCTTGAAAGGTACACGGACCTCAAGTTCGACTGGGAGAAGCCCTATCTCGCCTTTACGGAGGACTTCATCTTCCCCAACACCTTCAAGACCATGAGGGAGTTCGCCGCGATCTTCAACGAAAACGACACGAAACCGGAGTTTGAAATCTATGACTCGGGCATGATCAACAACGTGGCCTTTATGATCAGCCGCGGGTTGGTGAAGACGCCGGTGTATATCCAGTTCGTCATGGGGGTGCTTGGAGGCATCACGCCGTCTCCGAGGAACCTGATGTTCCTGGTCGACTATGCCCGTGAACGGATCGGTGAGTTTGAATACTCCGTGTGCGTCGCCGGTCGGGAACAGTTCAACCTGTGTACCCAGGCGCTCCTCCTGGACGGAAATGTCCGGGTCGGGCTGGAGGATAACCTCTACCTGGAAAAGGGCGTCATGGCAAAGAGCAGTGGAGAGCAGGTGGCAAAGATCGTCCGCATTGCCCGGGAGCTTGGCATCGAACCGGCTACAACCGCCGAGGCCAGGCAGATTCTGGGCTTGAAGGGGATCGACAAAGTCAATTACTGACGAACTCGGAAAAAGTCGGAAAATGGGGAATTTTGAAAATCGAGCCCCATATTTCCAATGCGTTACAAAGCTGCCTTGTCTGTGTAAAATTTGGACTGTTTACGGGACCATCACGGTTGAAAAGCAAGATTTCTCGTCGCTTCGCTCCTCGAAATGACGGGATGGGGGAGCTCCTCGAAGCGACGGAGCATGGGAGCTCCTCGGAATAACGGGATACGAGCGATCCTCGAAATGATGGAGTATGAGTACTCCTCGGAGTGAGGGGATATGCCCGATCCTCGAAATGACAGGATACGAACGATCCTCGAAATGGCGATGTATGCCCGATCCTCCTTCATTTCGACCGTCCCTTCCGTCATTTCGACCGAAGGGAGAAATCTTTCACGATGACGGTTGACGGCTTCGTACAGTGGTGGTGCCGGATGCTTGATTCTTCTCTTCTTCGTCACTGAGGCGTACCGCACAGTACGCCTCATCCCTCAGGATGTGCGCGCCGTGCCTCAAGGAGCTTTGTGCAAGGCCGTCAGCTTTCAGGATGCGTGCTTCTCGCTTTAACCCAGATTTTCCATTAGCCAATTTGTCGGTTTACGTTGCTCCACGTGGCAAGCCTGAGGCATTGGTCCACAATCCGCAAAACCAGGCTCGTTTC